>DASYCJ010000128.1:0-10357 GCA_036500225.1 Gammaproteobacteria bacterium | reverse complement strand
GTGGCTATCGGTGCGGGAAGCGTCTTGCAGACCGATGTGACGGCCATGGGCGGCAAGGTCTGGGACGGCACCTTCGATGATTTCGAGAACGCACACGGCTGGCTGCTCATGTTCCAGTACCGCACCATCTCCATCCGCTATACCCACATCCAGTACCGCGTGAAGCATGCCGTCGGCACCCCACCCGTGAACGCCGATAACGTCGGCATCTATCTCGACATGCCCTTCCTCTGAGGGACGCTCACTGCCTGTGTCCGGGCTGTTTCAGGTTCAGGGCCTGCCGCACCCGGTTGGTGATGGGCCGTCCGTAGCGGAACTTTGCCCACGCCACCCGCCCTGCCGTGGTCGGTGCAAAAGCCTCGAAGCGCATGTACTGGCGTGTGCCGGTCGCCCAGTTGAGCTTGTAGGGGTCCGCTTCTCCGTTCATCTCGACCCGCGTGATGCCGCGGTTCGCGCAGTCTTCGATCAGGGCTTCCGTGAGGATGTTGCCCGGTGAGAAGCGCTTGAAGGCTTCGTCGTATCCGCCCTTCAGCATGTAGCAGACCCCATGCTGCTGCAGGGTGAAGCACATGGTCAGCACCTTGCCTGACAGCCGCAACAAGTAGAGTCTCAGCACGCCCTCCTCCGCAGCCCACTGTGCCGCTTCCTGATAGAACCAGCGTGTATGGGGCCGGGACCGGATGGCGCTGCCTTTCTTGCCCTTCCACCCCGAGGCCTCCACCTGCATGGCCTCTTCCAGGCGCTCACCCAGCAGCGCCCCACCGGTGACGATCTCCACCGTCAGCGGGCCCAGTTCCTCGAGCTGCTTGCGTCCACGCCGCAGGTTGCGCATCAGGTGGCTGCGCAGCGTGCGCTTGTATTCGTTCCAGCCGTAATCCAGTTCCACGTAGGGCGAGAGCAGATGCGGCCGCGTCACCACCCGGAAGCCCGCTTCCTCGGCCGCTTCCTGGCAGGCCCGCAGCGTCGTTTCATCCGGGGCCAACGTGGTCATGGATACCTGCGCCGGTGCATCGCGGAACACCTCTCGCGCCATGCTCGCTGCCGCCGCTTGGTCTTCCGCCACGATGCCGAAGATCGGAGTGTGATAGTTCGCGGTGGATTCCAGCTGCCCTCGTCGCCGTCCTATCGGCAGCACCGCAGTCAGCTGGCCTTTGCGCCACAGCGTCCTGATCTCGAGCTCACCGGTGCCGAAGGCCGGCCACCAACATCGCAGCCAACCCGGGTTCAGGAAGGGCGGCGCTTTGCTGCGTATGGCGAGTTCATTCCAGGCCACGGACCATTCCGGACCAGGCAAGTCACGACTGATGCGGGGTTGAGCGTAGGTATCGCAGGGATCGCCCACGTCCGGTATGAGTATCCCAGGCGGGGGCGCCGGGATGCTTGGCCGGCTTCGCCCCATCTGACCTTCCATGGCATGCACTCGTATCTGGCTTTATAGATCCTCATGCTAGTGGGGCGCCCGACACTTTGCTATCAGGTTTAATCCTGGCTGACTGCTGCCAATCCCAGCCAGGTAAGTGTCAAACCGGTATCCATGTATCCTGGATGCCGCTCATATTTCACTTTGTATCGACAGGCTGTTCCGTCAACCCTGCCCAGCCGCAGTCGTATACTTTAGGTATGGCCACCGGCATAGGAGGGCCAGACTGTGAAAAACCTGCTCGTATCGGCTGTGCTTTTCGGTGCGGCGTTATTTCTGGCGCCGGCGGTCCTGGCGGACGCTCCGCAACTCTATAAATGGACCGACCTCCAGGGTGTAGTCCATTACAGTGATCAACCCCCCAAGCAGCCGGCCGCGGACCTCCAGACCTCGGATCTCCCTGTATTCCCGGTCCCAGACCAGGCCCAGGTGGATAGGCAACAGGCTGCACTGCTCGCCGAGGCCGCCGCTTTGCGGCAACTCACTCAGGCGCAAGCGCAAGCAGACGCTGTGGCTAGAGCCCGCGTCGCTGCCCAGCGCTCAGCAGCGGCGCAAGCGCAAGCTGAAGTCCCTGTTGAGGATGGCTCTTACTCGCCTGCGCCCGTCTACGTGGATTCCGCTTTCGTACCGCGCGCCTACCGCGCCAATCTCTATGTCTTCCATCGCGCGTCGCACTTCGTCCGCCCTGCGCGTTCGATGCCCAGCCGACCGGCGCTCCCGGTCCTGCAGAGACCCTGATCGCTCCCGAAATGAAAAGGCCGCTTCATCTTCGAAACGGCCTTTTTAGATCGAGGATGACGAGCGGACTATTGCTGCGCTTTTCCTGTAAGCCAGGCCTTGCGTATCGCCCGGCCGCAATACACGGATGCGACTCCGGGTTTGTCGTTCGCCGGTGCTGCAGCCACCTGTGCCGGTGTCGCGAAGCGCGCCAGGATCCCATAGTAGGTCTTCGACGAATCGATCCAGGGATAGAAGCCATCGGCCCCGGCACTGCTGAAGGCCCCATCTCCCACGGTCGGATCGTCCTCGACCCAGTGGCCAAGGGAATAGTGCCAGGCTCATCGCTCACGTCGTTGGATGTCCCCGGCTCTGACTGGTTGATGGGACTGTAGATCGCCGTCGGACAATCCGTGGAATTGGCATGGGCGCACACCTTGTCGGCACTTAGATAGCTTCGCATCCGCAGGTCACCGTTCAGGATCTTCCGCAGGAAGCTGCCATAGGTCGCCGCCGTCGTATCCGCACCGCCCGCCAGAGAAGGGTTCGAGTAGTCGATCGTGAGGTCCTGACCCACATAGCTCTGGATCGCGGCTGCGAGTTTCGGGCTCCCCGCGACGAAGTTCACGAAGTCCGGACCCAGGCCTAACTGGTTTACCGCCAGTGCCTGCATGTGCGCGCCGTTGTAGTAGAAGTGGCCGATGTCCACCGCATGCTGGTCGCTATTCAGACCGCCGCCGGGATTCGCAGCATTGAAACATGCCGCGACCGTGGTGGTGCTGAAGCAGGCCGTATCGTCCATGTTGTCGTAGCCGCTGGTGAAGTTCAGCTGCTGGATCTGGCTGCTTGACAGTGGATTGGACGATGACACATCCAGCCGCTCCAGTGCATAAGCCGCGAATACCCATTTCGATGCCGAGGCGATGGCCATCGGCGTCTCGGAGTTCGGCGGGCTGCTTGAACCGTCGCCGCCGCTGCCGCTGTCCAAGGCACCATCCTTGTCACCGATCTCCCAGTAGAAAGGGGTGAGGGTGGTGCACAGGGCATCTTTGCTGGCCGTGCTCTCTGCTGCCTGCATGCGTTGCTGGTCTGTGAGGCCGCCACTGCCGCCATTGCTGCCGCCGCCGCTGGATGGGGGCGCAGCGCTGGTTCCGCTACTAGTGCTGCTGCTATTGCCGTTGCCGCAGCCTGCCATCGCCAGCAGGCATGCCAACACGCCCAAGACCTGTACTCCGCGCAGACCGGATTTCATCGCATGCCCCTTCAAGCAGTTCGAGATTGTCGTTTTTTTGGCCGACGGAAGCCCGCCTGCCACCACAAGAACGGCTGCCATCGACGCGCGTTGACCGGACTCCGGCTCTCGGCTGCTGCGATATATCCCCTCGAGGATATGCCCCCACCGCGACCGCCTTCGGTGTCCTCGCCGCAGTGCTCGGCGCACCCTATTGATGGCCTGGGACCCCGGCCGCTCGGGGGACGGGGTTCCTCACATCAGTCCGGAGCATAGTCCTCGTCGAGCGACTCCAGGAACGACACCAGGTCCGGTAGTTCCGGATGATCCAACGCGATGTTCTGCATCTCAGGGTCCGCATTGCGCAGCGTGCCATCCCGCGCGAACTCACCCGCGTGGTGATAGAACAGCACCACGTTGTCCAGGGTGTCGAAGTGTCCGCTGTGCATGTACGGCGCGGAATCTCCTAGATCCCGCAGCGTGTGGGTCCGGAATACACCGACCGACCGATCCAGCAACTGCGCGTCGCTCTCTCCGCAGTCGGCGACCTTCCCGGTATCGATGGCGCACAGGAACTTGCGCAGCGAAGCCTGCCGGTCCGGGAAATCCGGGTTGGCGAAAATGTTCCAGGCGCCCAGGTCCGCGTGCTGCGGCGCGCTCGCATCCGCAGGCTTGCGGAAGGGTTCCTGCGCATCCGGGTGCTGCGGCGTGATCGGCAGGTAGGCATCCGGGTCGGTGTTACGCGTGGCGAGGTCCGGGATCACCAGGTTCGCGAAGGTACCGGCGCCATTGATGTCCTCATATTCGAACTGGGTTGAACCCACGTTGTGCATGCGGAAGTCGCTGAAGTCCGGCGGTGCATGGCAGGCCACGCAGTTGCCTATGACGTTCGTCGCCACCTCGTCCGGCGTGATCACCGCACCCTTGGGGCGGCGCAGGAACTCCAGCAGCCCGTTTAGCTCATGCGCGCCGAACACGAACGGCCGCTGGCCGTGATACTTGAAGTTCCCCCGATCGACGAACTTGGGATTGCTGAGGGCCTCCAGCTTCTGCAGCAGGCTCGCCCCATATGCCTGCGGCGTCTGGCCCTGAGCCGGTGATCGCGGCAGGCCGTTGACGATCAGGAATTGGTCATAGGGCGAACCTACGTACTGGCCGGTGCCGTCCTTGGCGAAATGCAGACTGTAGAGATAACTGGACATCACCGTGCCCACCTGATCCACGATCTGCGCATCGCTCGCGTTGGCCACATCCATGCAGTCCTGCTTCGGCAGCTGATATTTCGCATGCACCTGGTTGGAGCACTGGAACAGGTCCCGATACCGCGCGCCGCCGCTGAACTCCTGGGCCGGCGTGTTCTTGCCGTCGTCTCCCCGTATCACCTCGGCCACCTGGTGCAGCGCCTGCGCCTGCTCGGTCGCCAACCAGCCGAAGTTCCTGCCGGTCAGCGTGCCCACCACCAGTTGTTGCATGCTGCCGAACTGTCCATCCCAGTGCAGCACCGGATCCACGCTGCCATGCAGCGCATCTTCCACGATGGTCGTGGCATTGCGGGAGGTGGAGTACTCCTGCGCCGGATCGTCTGACCTCGGTGGTACCGGTGAATGTATCGCGAAATCAGTGAACGCCCGCACGCTACCACCGGTGACCTCTGCGTCCTGTGCGCCGAGGTGGCACTGCATGCAGTTGACCGCGGTGCCCTTCATGGGATCCGGCAGCGTGGCGGGACTGCCGGACGGGTTCACCTCCGACTCCACCAGCGGTTCGCCGCTGCTCAGCGTCGCATTCACGTCGCCGTTCGAGTTGAGCATGTAGAAGTTGCCGAACCGTGTTTCCCGGAACAGGCGCTTGCCGAGCAGTTCTGCTGCTTGTGATGACACGGACGCAGGAGCCGTGGTGGTACCGGGTGGTGGCGGCGGCGTGTTACCGCCCGTATCGGCATTCGGTGCTTTCTGTTGCGCCGGACAACCGGCTAGTGTAAGACTCAGCAGTATGACTCCAGCAGACGCTGGCCACGCGCACGACTTATCCATGTCTTCAGTTCCTTGAGATCTTGGGTGATGCTTCCGCTCCGCAGAATCGCATCGGATATCGTGCGTTGTATCGATGACCCGCCAGCCGGTCAACTCTTCATGACAGTAATGGTTACTTTGGGGATTCCACCCTATGCTCGCTGAGGTTATCGCCTTAGGTATCCGAGCGCCATCGGAGTCCGCCCAGACTGCGGACGTCGTCGCCCTTCTAACCATCCCAGTTACCAACCATGGGGAGCGACGCCGGCACCTTGCGTGACGGCATATCTGTAACACCGGGAGTCGATGAGTGCTGGGGTGCAGGACTTTAGGGCGTGTTTGAACCAGAAGGCGCACTTAGGCTCGCCATTGGCGAGCTGACGTGCGAGATCCGCGCATCGTCCAGCAGACGCTGCAGTACTTTCAGACTGTCGACGCGGACCATGATCTGCGCCAGCGATGGATAGTCCCGCACCACTTGTATTTCGGCCCTGCCATAGCCGTTCAGAATTTCGACTTTGAGCGTGCTATAGGCCTTGGTCTTCATCTCGATAATCGCCGCATCGTCATAAGCCAGCTGCCGTTGCTTCCTCAAAGCGTCAGCCTGCCGAGTCACGTCCGAATGTTCGAGGCTGATCACCAGGAGCCGCGGTCTCCCGGCTTTCAGGTCATCCAGGAAGTCCGGTGTGACCTGTTCCTTGTCCGTGGTCATGGGGGTGACGGCATGGATCTTCGAGAGCTTCGACGCCGCCGCGGGCGCTGCCTGGTGCATCGTCGTCGCAGACACTGCCTGGCCGATCATGGCGAGCATCAGCAGGCCTGAGCCCAGCCCACGCCTTCCACGCGATCCCAGCATGAGTTCCTGCCTCCTATACGGATGAAGCCCCGACCTATCGCTGCACCAAGGCTTCTTATCTGTAGTTCAATGCGTCGCTGGTGGAACCATCGGCATCGAATTCATACCCTGCATCACACAGTTATCTCTCTCATCGCCCTCCGGGATCTGGTTGTCAGCATCCGCGCAAGCCCCCATGTAATAAGTCCCTGGCGGGAGATCCGCGGGCAGATCGATCTCGACTGTCTCGATCTGCCGTCCGTCGCCCGGCTGCAATGCGGGTACCGGGCGTTGGCCCACTGCGCGCGCCGTGTGCGGATCCACGGGACTGGTGCTGGAGATGTAATAGCGCGTCACTGATGGTCCCGCAGGCACGTCGCCCGCATTCTCCGTCATATCCTGCACTCTGAGCTTGCCCTGGCCGTTCCAGTGGATCACCGGCGGGGAAAAATATCCGATCATCAGGTTCGGCCCGCCACCCCAACGGATCTGCGCAAACAGCATGTTGCCCCTGTCTCTGAGTTCGATGCTGTCACCGCCGGGTTTGCTGTTCTGCAAAGTCATGCTGAGCCGCCCTGACGGGTCTGTCAGCCCCTTCACCACCTTGCCACCATCCATCCCTCCTATGACCCGGAGTTCCAGCGGATATCCTACGATCGGCGCATCGTGATTGCCCTTATCTACCAGTTGTGCCATCACGGTGGCGCTCGCCCCCAAGGCCACATCTTGATCCTCCGGAATCAAGCTGAGACGTGGCATGGATTGCCCGCTCGGCTTGGATGCCGCTGTATCCGCTGCATGGGCGATCAGGGCCTGGGCATTGAGTTCCAGCAAGGCAAACCCTGTGTCGCTCCGCTGTGCGGGCGTGCTCGCATCGATGCTCGTCAGCAGCGTCCGCAAAGCCGGGATGGCAGCCGCTCCGCCTTGGGTATCGAATATCTGCCGCGCCGCAGTCAGCTGCCCAGCAAGCCTCTGCTCCAGACCGGCATCCTTGATCCAACCGAGTTGAGCCGCCTTGGCGAGATCGGCCTTGAAATGGTCCCAATGTTCACGCGAGCCAGGCCATTCAGGACCAGGAGCCAATACCGGTCTCTCGATGAGCAACTCCCGTTCCGTCTCGGCTGCCTCATCCGACAAGGCTTCACCACCCTCATCGTCCACCACCAGCTCCCAGTCGGGCTTAATGATGAGCGTCTTGATCACCGGTTGATTGGGGCTCGTGAAACTGAACTTCAGAGTGCTGTCCGGCACAAGGAGCTTGCCTCCACCGCCGTAGAAGCTCCCCACTAGCCCCCCCGCTGTGACGGAGCCCATCCAACCCGGCGGGGCATCCAGACCCACCTCCACCAGCGTTCCGCTGAAATGTCCCGGGATATAGCTCGCCTCATCCCGCAGTCGATCGAACGGCACGATGTTCTTACCGCGGAGCATGGTGTATTCGGCTGTGGATCGCGGCGCCATATAGCCGGTCGGCGCCAGGTCATCGAAATAGATGGCCCAGACGTTGCCCTTGTTGGCCGCACCACTGGTCAGTGAGTAGTCATAGCGATAGACACTGCTGGCGATATCGTGACTAACCGCCGTGCTGATCTGCAGGTCCTTGATCATCGGCACAGGCATGTTCCCCACCTGCTTCGGATCGGCAGATGCGGTAGTAGCGACCATGAGTCCTGTCAGCAGCAAGGCTCTGGACCGCATAGTCTCTTTCCTTGAAGTGGACAGGCCCCGACCCGTCACCGGGCCGGGGCCTGTCTCCGCCTATCGATCAATTGTCGAGCTTGTAGTCAGCCGGTGTCTGGAACTGTGCAGCGTCGATGCCGGAAGTATCCACTGCCTTCACCTCCACATGGGAGGAGAAGATCGTGGTCATGCCCGGGGTACCCTGCTTGGCAGGCTGGCTACTGCTGTCATCGCTCTTCTTGCTGCCGAACAGGCTGCCCAGGGCGCTATCCAAGCTTTTGCTCGGGTCCTTGCCGGCATCGCTGTCGTTAGTCTGCTTTCCGTCAGCGTCGGTGCCACCCGCTTCCCAGGTGATGTCGGTGGAGACCGGCAGGCCCTTGATGGCACGCAGCTTCTCCAGGTCCGACTTCATGTCCTGGCCGTTCACCACCACATGACCGTCCTCGAGGCCGTATACCGTGGAAGCATCGTTGCTCTGCATCGCCGGCATGTGCATCAGCTGGCGGTAGGACTTGTCGAAGTTCAGCTCCGCATCGCGGGCTTTCACGAGCTTGGCATCCGTGGACGTCCAGGTGTCCGTGGTCATCAGGCTCTTGCTGATCTCGTTGGTCTTGGTGTTCTGGGTCTGGTAGTCCCAGGTGACCAGGTACTCATGGGTATCGAAGCCGTTGATGGTCTTGCTCTGCCCCGTATCCTTCACGGTGAACTCGTTCTTGATCACCTTGCTGTCTTTGTCCTGGTCCTGCTGCTGTTGCTGCTGCTGGGTGGTGCCACCCTTGGGCGGCTCGTTCGCAGGCTGGTTCGGATCGTAGATGGACTCCACGCTATAGAGTTTCTTCTGCGGGTCCAGGTTGTACTTCTTGTTGGCGGAGATATCGTAGATATCGATATCCATGGAGCCCTTGTCCTCGCCCTTGAACTTCTGCCAGGCGCCCAGCACCGAGCCGGTGAACTTGCGCAGGTTCTCCTCGCGCTTCTTGTCGCCCTGGAAGTAGTCAGTGGTATCGGAGTCATGGTTCGTGACGCCGGTCACCTCGTTGGTATGGGTGAGCGTCTCCACCTTCACGTCCGCCTGGACCGCGAACGGCGCCAAGAGCAGCAACGTGACCCCGGAAGCCGCGGCACCCTTCAACCAAGTCTTGTTCTTCATGATGCAACCCCAATCTGGAATGAAGGCTTATTTATAGACGAGCCCCCGCCCCCGCGCCAGCCCTGCTCAAGGCCTGCCCTACAGAGTGCATCCTCCTGGACATCCGACTAGATCTTGGCGGAGATTCTGTCGTTCCTGACGCAGGCTGTCTAGCCTCCCTCAGAAGTGGGACCCCTTACGGCGGTGGACCTGGGTGGCCCAATTACTATAATCGGCGTACTTAAGGGGCGACTATCCGGAACTCTGGCGCCAGCGAAGCATCCAAGGGAGCATCGCTGTGAACCCTTAAGCCCGGATCGAAGACACAACAAGGAACCCTCATGGTCATCCGCCTCTCGCGTCTGAGTCTCGCCTGCCTCGTAACCGGCTTGGCCATCAGCTCCCTGGCCTTGGGCGACGATGCCCCGGCTTCGGACACACAAGCCCTAGGCACCGTCGAGGTCACTGCCACGCCCATGCCAGAGCACCTCGGCAGCGTGCCCCAGAGCGTGGACGTCATCACCCATGACCAGCTCCAGGCCCTGCACGCCACGGACCTGCGCAGCGCGCTCATGATGGTCGCAGGCGTGGACATCGGCCCCAGTGGCGACAACGGTCCCGCGGCTTCGGTGCCCCAGTTCCAAGGTTTGGCCGAGTTCGATGCCTTCCTGTTGCTGGTCGACGGCGTGCCCGTGGGCGGCGCCTTCAACCCCGATCTCAGCACCATGGACATGACCGGCGTGGACCGCATCGAGGTCATTCGCGGATCCACTCCCGTCAAGTACGGCGCCACATCCTTCGTGGGCGTCATCAACGTCATCCACATCAAGGCCGGCACCCCCGGCAGCACCGCTGGCGTCTCCTTCGGTTCCTATGGCTCCAAGAGCGTCAGCGTCACGTCGCCCCTCAACAGCGATGGCCCGGTGAAAGAAAGCCTCATCGCTGACTACCGGCAGCAGGGCCTCTCGGACGACCGCGCTGGCTGGGATCGTTACCACGTCCTGTCCCGCACTGCCGTGGATACCGATGCCAACCATTTCCGCTTCGACTTCGACGCCATGCAGGTCCGCGCCCAGCCCGGCAGCCCCGCACCTCTGGTCCCGGGCGAGACCGCCCTCACTACGCTGGTGCCGGTGGACAGCAACGCCAACCCCAGCGACGCACGCATGGATGAGGACCGCGTATCTCTCACCGTCGCCGACGACGCCGAAACAAAGTGGGGCACCTGGACCACCACCCTGTCCAACGCCTTCACCCATCAGCACAATATCCGCGGGTTCTTACGCTCGGATCAGCTCACTGACACGGGTGCGCCCAACGCCGACGGCTTCGA
>DASYCJ010000127.1:0-30049 GCA_036500225.1 Gammaproteobacteria bacterium | reverse complement strand
GGCGAATCCGCCCTCCCCTCGGGAACTGAAACGCGAGTAGAGCGCGGCGCTCAACACCGGAACCGGTGTGCCGGTGTCGATGGCGGCCTGCAGGGTCCAGCGGCCCTCGCCCGAATCCGCAACCTCTGTCCCGAAGTCCGTCAGCTCCGGGTCCGCCTGCAGCGCGTGGGCGCTGAGATCCAGCAGCCAGGAGCGCACCACGCTGCCCCGGCGCCAGAGCTCGGCGATCGCTTCCAATTTGAAGTCGTACTGATAGTGATCGGCACCGGTGAGCGGCGCGGTCTCCGCATCCTGGGCGCGGGTCTGCTTGCCGCTGGAGGCGTGCTGCAGCACGTCGAAGCCCTCGGCATAGGCCTGCATCATCCCGTACTCGATGCCGTTGTGGACCATCTTCACGAAGTGACCCGCGCCCGCCGGGCCGCAGTGCAGGTAACCTCGTTCGGCGCTCCCAAGTTCGCCGCTGCGATCAGCGGTCCGTACCGCCGCTTTCGCTCCGGTCGCCAGCGCCTCGAAGATGGGGGTGAGATGCCTGACCGCATCTGCCTCTCCGCCGATCATCAGGCAATAACCTTCGGTGAGTCCCCAGACTCCGCCGCTGGTACCCACGTCCACGAAGTGCAGGCCCCGGGGCCGCAGGCTTTCGGCACGGCGGCGGGACTCCTTGTAATGGGAGTTACCACCATCCACCACTGTGTCACCGGGCTCGAGTAATCCGCTCAGTTCTGAAAGGCTGCTCTCAACCATGGCGGCGGGCAGCATCAGCCACAGGACCCGGGGTGAGGGCAATCTCTGCACCAGTTCCTGCAAGCCTGTAGCGACCTCTGCGCCGACTTCTAGCAATGTGCTCACCGAAGCGGCGTTCGCGTCGTAGACCACGCAGCTGTGGCCTGAAGCAAGCAGGCGGCGTGTCATGTTCCCGCCCATGCGGCCAAGGCCGATCATCCCCAAATGCATCGTCGTCTCCTCCATACGAAACTGCCCGGCTTGTGGCCGGGCAGTAGTGTCCAAAAATGCAGCCGGCGGTCACGAGCACCGCCGGCCGGCTCGGGGATCAGAGCTTGAAGCCGAGCGACAAGAGGTACTGGGCACCGGTCTTGTACTCCTCGGCCAGTTCGTTCTCGTTGCCGTTGAACTGACGGTAGGTCTCGTTGTTGATGTTCATGGCACTCAGGTTCAACGAGAGCATGTCGGTGATGTTCCAGCTCGCCGACGCGCCCAGTTCCGCGTAGGAGTCCACGCTGGCAGGTGCGGCACCCGCCACGTAACCGCCGGCCAGGTAGCTGCTGCGCCATGTGTAATTCAGGCTCACACTGAACGGGCCGTTCTCGTAGTATGGCGACACCGCATACGAGTTCTTGGAGTTATAGGGCAGGTCTGTGCCGGCGCTAGTGGTGGCATCCGAGTAGGTATAGTTGGCCCGCACGCCGAAGCCGGTCTGGCCGAAGGCCTGCTGGTAGCTCACCGCGAAGCCCTTCACGGTGGCGGTCCCGCCGTCCTGCGGCTCGGTAACGCTGTACTTGCACACGCCGGCGCTGGTGCATAGGCCCGCCTGGACCTGGGCATTGCCCGTCGAGTTGAGGTAGCCCGGCAGGGTCCAGGAACCGTTGATGCGGTCCACGAAGGTCGCCTGGTTGACGATATAGTTGCGCACGTCCTTGTAGAACACAGAACCGGCTACAGCGGATTGCTCAGCGAAATACCACTCAGCTGAACCGTCGAAGTTCCAGGACTTGTACGGGTTCAGATTCGGATTACCCGCCTGCGCGGTCAGTACCGTGTCGTTGGCCTCGAAGTAGGGCGCCAACTGGTTGTACGGGGCGAAGGCGATGGTCTCGGACAGGGCACCGCGCAACACCACGTCCTGGGCCGCATCATAGGCGATATTGAAAGCTGGCAGCACGTTGGTATGGGTGCTGCTCAAGCTCGTCCAGCCGAAGCCGCTGCCGAACTGGCAGTGCAGGTCATCGCTAGCGGCGCAATTGCCCGGGACGTTGAAGCCCTGAGAGGTGATCTTGGTCTGCACGATGCGAGCGCCCACGTTGCCGTGCACGCTGCTCCCCGCAGTGAAGTCACCCTGCACGTAAGCGGAGGTGTTCTCCTGTACCACGTTCCAGGTGTTGTCGAAGTAGGTGTTCGCGTCCGGGTGGTTCGGGTAGCTGCTGGTCGCCGACAGGGGGTTGGCGTTGGCGATGCAGTCGAAGCCGCAGGTCTGCACGTGGGTGACCATGCTGGACGAGAGCCCCAAGTCGCTTGCGCCCGAGAGGTCGGTGAGACCGCCGGAGCCGATCTGGTTCAGAGTCTTGGGTGTGAAACCACCGTAGTTGTATTCCGCCTGGCTCTCCCAATGGCCGGCGTAACGCACGCCCACCATCACGTCGTCGAACATACCTTCTAGGTCCTTGGTGAAGTCCACCTGGCCGTAGGTATCACGCGACGCGTAGGGCAAGAGCACGTGGTTGCCGCCCCAGCCGTAGTCCGCCCAGTTGGCAGAGTTGTTGGCCTGGGCCGGATCCAAGAAGCTGAAGCCGTTATTCAGGTTCCATTTGAAGCTGCCGCCGTAGGCGATCTCCTTCAGGACCTGGGTGATCTGGTTGGTAGAATCGCTGATGCCCAGCTGGGTGCTGATGTTCCAGTCATAGCCGGAGTACTTGGTGCGCCAGTCCACGCCCTCGCTGGTGATGTTGGATTCACGCGCGAAGTTGTCGGACAGAGTGATGGCCTCATGACCGCAGTTGCCGGTGGGATTGGTGCACATCGGGTCGCCGACAGCGTTGAGGCTGGTGCCCGTGGTCACGATGCCGCCCTGCACGTTACCCAGCTGGGTGATGCCGTTGGGGCGCAGCGAATCCCACGCATAGGTGGACTGGTTGGTGTTGGCCAGGTCATCCACCATGTACATGAGCGAGACGGTGCTCTCGAAGCCGTTGTTGCGGTACTGGATGTTGCTGAACGCGCCGTTGCGCCGCTCCACCTGGTTGAAGTTGGCGGCGGAGAGCTGATTCGGCACCAGGTCGTTGGCGCTGAGCGCGCCGGAGTTGATCTGATTCTGGATGTAGTTGTTGCCGCCGGCGGTGGCCGCGGTGGCGAGGCTGCCCGCCGTGCTGTAGCCGTAGTTCTCCATGCCCTGGCGGCTCACTACCTGCTCATAGTGCTGGGCGGAGATGTCGAAGCCGAGGGTGCCCTCGTCGTTCTTGAAGCTGTAGAAGCCGGAGGCGGTGGGTTTGCCTTCGCTGACGATCTGGCTGTAGTTGTAGCCGATCGAACCGGCCACCGCGTTGTCCTTGAGGTCCAGCGGTTCCAGGGTGTGCATGATGATCACGCCGCCCAGGCTGCCTTCCGGCAGGCGGGCTTCAGGGCTCTTATATACCTCCAGCTTGCCCACCAGTTCCGAGGGCAGCAGCGAGAAGTTGAAGCCGCGGTTCGGGATGTCGCCGAACAGCCACATGGCCTGCGCCACCGGGTGGCCGTCCACCAGGCTCACGTTCAGGCTGGGGTCGAGGCCGTCGATGCTCACGCGCTCGGTGGCGGGCATCACGTGGTCCAGCGTCACGCCGGGGATCAGCGCCAGGGCGTCCGCCACGTTGGTGGTGGGGAACTTGTTGAGGTCCGTGGCGTTGATGGCGTCGACGATGGCGTCGGCGTGGCGCTTGGTGTCCAGCGAGGCCGCGAGGCTGCCGCGGATGCCGGTCACGTTGACCGTACCAAGGTTGGCGGTCTCTTCCGCCTTGGCCTTCTTCTGCTCGGGCGATTCGTCCGAGGTGCTGGTAGCGGTAGTAGTGGTCGTGGTGGATGCGCTGGGCGCGGCGGTGGTATCGGTGTCTGCCTGGGCGGTGGTCGCCAAGAGCAGACTCGAGCCCAGGATCAGGCTTATATAGAACGAGATTCGCTTCATATAATTCATGACATTCTCCCGTCAGGGTCTTGTTATGGACCGAGGACGCCCCCACGGCGCAATCCCGGCTGTTCCCGCGGCGGTCTTGCGGACCGCCCCCGTTATCGGCGTTACTCCTCCAAGCTCTCCAGATACCAGCCGGCGGCGCCGATGACGCCAAGCTGACCGTGTTCCATGAGTCGTACCGGCACCCGCTCCAGGAAGGCCCGCATGCGGCCCTTGTCCAGGAAGCGGTTGACGAACTGGCTCTTCACCAGGAATTCGCGCATGCCCGGCAGGATGCCGCCGGTGAGATAGACGCCGCCCTTGGCGCCGTAGAGCAGCGCCATGTTGCCGACGAAGCCGCCCAAGAGGGCGCAGAAGATGTGCAGGGTCTCGAGGGCCACACTGTCGCTGGCCTGCATGGCCGCGAGCGTCACTTCCTCAGGCGTATCGAGCGTGGCCTTGGCGCCGCGCATCTCGCTCAACACCCGGTACAAGGTGCACATGCCGGGGCCACAGAGCAGGCGTTCGTAAGACACGTAGTCGCCGTCCCGGGCCAGACGGTCCAGGATCTCGCGTTCACGCGCGTTGCCGGGGGCGAGGCTGGTCTGTCCCGCCTCGGTGGCGAGCACCGTGGCGCCGCGCCGGCCCGGGATGCAGACCGCAGAACCTAAGCCGGTGCCCGGCCCCACCACGATCAGCGGACCCGTGCCGCTCTCGGGGCCTGCCAGCAGCAGGGTATTGGCCGGATCGACGAAGCGGGCCGCATGGGCCACTGCCTCGAAGTCGTTGATGACGGACATGTCCTGGATACCGAGGGCGCTACGCAGTTCCGCGAGAGACACCTTCCAGGGCAGGTTGTAGTTGATGACTGTGCCGTCCAGCACGTAGCCGGCGCAGGCCAGGGCGCAGCGGTCGAGGTGGAGTCCGGAAGCTTCCTTGGCGATGAAGTCGCTGAGGATCGCGGCCAGGGTGGGGTAGTCCGCGCAGGCGTACTTGCGGTAGGCCAGGACTTTGGCGGCGGCGCCGCGCGCGCCCTGCACCAGCCCGACGCGGGCATAGGTGCCCCCCACGTCCGCCGCCAGGAAGGGCGCGGAACTCAATCTCACTGGGTTCGGCTGCTGCGCTGGCCCGGCCACACCTCATCCCTCACTCAGGTCCATCGATGGTGGGGGAGTTTGCTAGAAAAATGACAACGTTGTCAATCATGTCAGGTGGGTGGCCGAGAGCGTTGGATAATGCGGACACCCCTGGCGTGAGATTGGGGAAATCGTTATTTTTATCAAGAAAAACAAAGAAATATAGAATCTTCTTTATACAGCCACGGAATATCTATCTGTTGTAATCATGTCTGCCCCTTCCCTTTTCTGGGTGCTTCGCTGTACCGTTCAGCACCCGGCAGGACAATTGACCCATAGCAGGACAATGGCCGCCGCCCGTCACTACAGGGAGACCGCCCCATGCCAGCCGCTGGACTTCGCACCGGGCAGACCCCTTGGGGGCCGATCTTCGTCATCGGCATCCTGTTCTTCATCTTCGGCTTCGTGACCTGGCTGAACGGTCCGCTGATCGCCTTCGTGCAGGTGGCGTTCCGCCTGGACGACGTGGGGGCTTTCCTCATCCCCATGGCTTTCTATCTGTCTTACTTCTTCCTCGCCATCCCGGCCTCGTGGATCCTCAAGTCCACGGGCATGAAGCGCGGCATGGCGCTGGGTCTGTTCGTGATGGCCATCGGCGCCGTGGTGTTCGGCCAGTTCACGTCCATGCGCGTCTATCCTGGCGCACTCGGTGGCCTGTTCATCATCGGCGCGGGCCTGGCCCTGCTGCAGACTGCGGCGAACCCCTATATCAGCATCCTCGGGCCCATCGACAGTGCCGCCCAGCGGGTCGCGTTCATGGGCATCTGCAACAAGACCGCCGGCGCGCTCGCCCCCTGGGTGATCGGCACGCTGGTCTTGAGCGGCATCGGTTCCATCCAGCAGCAGGTGCTGGCAGCGCCCACTCCCGAGGCGCGCGATGCCCTACTGGATGCCTTCGCCCACAAGGTCTACGTGCCTTATCTGGTGATGGCCGCCATCCTGGTGGTGCTGGCGGTGTGGGTGGTGCGCTCCAACCTGCCTGAAGTGCAGTCCAGCAAGGCAAACGCCGCGCTCAAGCCCGGCGCCGATGAGCACGCGCGGCTGCTGCACTTCCCGCACCTCTGGCTCGGAGTGCTGTGCCTGTTCATCTACGTGGGCGTGGAGGTGATGGCGGGCGACGCCATCGGCACTTACGGTCGCGCCTTCGGCCTGCCCCTGGACCAGACCAAGTTCTTCACCTCGTTCACCCTGGTGGCCATGCTGGCGGGGTATATCGCGGGACTGGCCTTGATCCCGCGCTTCCTGTCACAGCAGGTGTACCTCGCAGGCTCGGCGCTGCTCGCGGTGGCGCTCTGCTTCGGCGCGTTCCTGACCCAGGGTTACGTCTCGGTGGGCTTCGTCGCGGCGCTCGGTTTCGCCAACGCCATGATGTGGCCCACCATCTTCCCCCTCGCCATCCGCTATCTCGGCCGCTACACCGAGTTCGGCTCGGCGCTGCTGATCATGGGCATCGCCGGCGGCGCTGTCATACCGCAGATATTCGTGAACCTGAAGCCGCACTTCGACTTCCAGTGGGTGTTCCTGCTGTTGATGGTGCCTTGTTACCTCTATATACTTTTTTACGCGCTCTACGGGAGCCGCGTGGGGCTGGCCGGACGCGGGAGCGCCTGAATAAGCCGCGGATCGATGCCGCACCCTCGCACTCAGGTCCGCAGCCGCCGTGAGCATCGCCACCATCAAGGATGTCGCCCGCCGGGCCCAGGTCTCCATCAAGACTGTGTCGCGGGTGATCAACCAGGAAGCCTCGGTGAGCCACGGCACCCGCGCCAAGGTGCTGAAGGCCATCAACGAACTTCAGTATCGTCCTGACCTCTCGGCCCGCAGCCTGCGCAGCGCCAAGGCCTATGCCATCGGCCTGGTGTACGACAACCCCAACGCCCACTACATCATCAGCCTCCAGCAGGGCGTGCTCTCGGTGTGCCGCGAGCTCGGCTTCGGCCTGCAGATCCATCCCTGCGATTCGACCCAGCCCGGCCTCGCGCGCCAGCTCACGGACCTCGTGCAGCGCTCGCATCTCGCCGGCCTGGTGTTGGCGCCGCCCATGTCCGAGGATCCGCGCCTGCTCAAGGTACTGTCCGAGCACAAGGTGCCCCTGGTGCGCATCATCTCCGCCATGGAGGACCCGGGCGACGGCTATGCCTCCGTGTACGTGGACGACCGCGACGCGGCCTATGACATCACCGAGCACATGATCCAGCTCGGCCACACCCGCATCGCCTTCCTGTGGGGCGGCAAGCAGCACCGTTCCAGTCCCGAGCGCTTCAAGGGTTACGAGAGCGCGCTGCAGGACTACGGCATCGAGATGGACAAGAAGCTGGTGGTGCCGGGAGACTATTCCTTCGACGACGGCTTCCGCGGCGCGCGCAAGTTGTTCGCCCTCAAGGATCCGCCCACGGCGATCTTCGGTTCCAACGATGAGATCGCCGCCGGCGTGCTGGCGGCAGCCCGCGCCGCGGGCCTCAACGTGCCTTACGACCTGTCCATCGCCGGTTTCGAAGACAGCCCGTTCTCACGCCAGTCCTGGCCGGCCCTCACCACCGCACGTCAGGCCACTAAGACCGTGGCCCGCCATGCCGCGCGCATGCTCATCGCCGAACTCCAGGGCGGCAGCGAGACGGCGCACAACGAGCGCTTCAGCCCGGAACTGGTAGTGCGGGGCTCCACGGCGCCGCCTCGACCGCCCCAGGGTTGATGGGACTGATAGCGCCGAGGTCCGCTCCCGCCTGCTGCTCCGGCAGCGCATCGGGCAAGAAGGCTTCCACTCCCGCCGGTCCCCGGCTGCCTGCCGCATAGGGCAGGGGCGCCTCGCCCCTCTCCTGCCAGGCCGCCAGGATCGGATCGATCCAGTCCCAGGCCGCGTCGATCTCGTCCCGGTGGGTGAACAACGTCAGGCGGCCCCGCAGCACATCCTGCAGCAGGCGTTCGTAAGGATCCCGTTCGCGCAGGCCGAAGGTCTCGGCGAAGTTCATATCCAGTGACACGGGCTCGAGCTTGAGCTCGTCGCCACTCGGATACTTGTTCATCAACAACAGTTTGATGCCCTCATCCGGCTGCAGGCGCAGCAGCAGGCGGTTCGGCAGCACCCGGTCACCGGCGAATATGGAATGGGGGATGGGCCGGAAATGCACCACGATGTCCGCCAGCTGTCGGTCCAGGCGTTTGCCGGTGACCAGGTGGAAGGGCACGCCTGCCCAACGCCAGTTGTCGAGTTCGGCACGCAGCGCCACGAAGGTCTCGGTGCCGGAGTCCGCACGGCCGATGTCTTGTAGATAACCGTCCACCGGTCCTTCAGCCGTGACACCCGCTCGATATTGGCCGCGGCAAGTGCGGCTTGCCACTCCATCCGCGCCCAACGGTCGCAGGGCATGCAGCACCTTGAGCTTCTCCTGGCGCACCGCTTCGGGTTGCAGCGAGGCGGGCGGTTCCATGGCCACCATGCACAAGAGTTGCAGGAGGTGGTTCTGCACCATGTCCCGCAGTGCACCGCTGGCATCGTAGTAGGCACCGCGCTTTCCCACCCCCAGGGTCTCCGCCACCGTGATGTGCACTCGCTCGATGTGGCTGCTGTTCCACAAGGGCTCGAACAGCGCGTTGCCGAAGCGCAGAGCTAAGAGGTTCTGCACCGTCTCCTTCCCCAAGTAATGGTCGATGCGGTAGATGTGTGACTCGTCGAACACGCGTCCCACTTCGGCATGCAGCGCCGCGGCGCTCTGCCGGTCATGGCCGATGGGTTTCTCCAGCACCAGGCGCGACCGCGGTGTGTCGAGGCGGAAACGGGCGATGCGCTCACACAGCGGCGCGAAGAGTTCAGGACCGGTGGCGAGATAGAAGACGCGCAGGCGTGGTTTGGCAGGAAGCGTGGCGGCGAGGCCTTCCCAGCCCGACTCGCTGCTGGCGTCCACCGTGAGGTATTCCACCCGGTTCAGGAAATGCCGCAACTGTTCCGGATCGTGGCCCGGCAGTGCGCGCGCGATGGCCTGTTGGGCGAGATCCCGATAGGCACACAACGAATGGGATTCAAGGGCGGCGGCATAGAGCCGGCCGTCTTCACCGAAGTGGCCCACCACGAACAGGCGGAACAGGGCCGGCAGCAGCTTGCGCAGAGCCAGGTCGCCAGTGCCGCCGAACAGCACGAAGTCGAAGGGCTCGATAGACGTAGGAGACGAGACACTTTTCACGCGGCTAAGATACCAGTATAATACCACAAAGCTCAAATAAGCAGTCCATTAGGCTAATTGGTATCTAAATGGTATCTCATCATGACCCTGACCAATCTACTCCAGGATTTCCAGCGCACCGGCGCCGCACCCGCCTATCTGCGCCTGCGCCGCGCTCTGCGTCAGCAGGTGGAGGGCGGCCAGTTGGGCCCAGGCCAGAGCCTGCCGAGCGAGCGGGATCTGGCGGAGCAGCTGGGTCTCTCCCGCGTCACGGTGCGCAAGGCCCTCGCCGGTCTCGTGGAGAACGGCGTGCTGGTACAGCGCCAGGGAGCCGGCACTTTCGTCGCGGAGCGCATCGTCAAGCCGCTGTCCAAGATGACCAGCTTCAGTGAAGACCTGAAGGCCCGTGGTCTCAATCCCCGCTCCGTGTTCCTGGAGCGTTCCATCGGCGAGGTCACACCGGAGGAAGCCATGGCCCTCAACCTCTCGCCCGGCAGCCTGGTGGTGCGCCTGCATCGCCTGCGTTACGCGGGCACGGAACCGCTTGCGGTGGAACGCAGCGCCATCCCCCAGGCGATCCTGAAAGATCCAGAGCGGGTGGTGGATTCATTGTATGAAGCCTTGGAGACGCTCGGTTGCAGGCCCGTGCGTGCGCTGCAACGTCTGCGCGCCGTGAACCTCAACGCGGCCCAAGCGAAGCAGTTGCAACTACCGGTGGGCAGCGCGGCTCTCGCGGTGGAGCGGCGCAGTTTCCTCGAGGACGGGCGGCTGGTGGAGTTCACCTCATCCTGGTATCGGGGCGACGCCTACGATTTCGTCGCCGAGTTGCAGGCGGAGTGAATACATCCATGCGCAAAGCAGATTCATCCGTCCCACGCCCCGAGAACACGCTCATGTACAAGGAGGCGGCCGAGGCCGCCTCGGTGGTGGACCGGCAACTCACGGAGAACGAGGCCGCCGTGGCAGCCCTGGCCGCACGGCTGCGCGCCGAACCACCGCGCTTCGTGGTGACCTGCGCCCGTGGCAGTTCCGACCATGCCTCCACCTTCGCCAAGTACCTCATCGAGACCCAGCTGGGTCTCGTCACTGCCTCCGCTTCGCCGTCGATCAGTTCGCTGTACCGGGCTCCCCAGGACCTCACCGGGGCGCTCTATATCGTCATGTCCCAATCGGGACGCAGCAGCGATCTCCTGCACTGTGCCGAAGCGGCCCATTCTGCCGGCGCCCTGGTGGTGGCTATGGTGAATCGCGAGGATTCGCCGCTGGCCGCTATCGCCGATACGGTGATCCCCCTCATGGCGGGTGCAGAGAACAGTGTGCCTGCCACCAAGAGTTTCCTCGCGAGCCTGGCCTCCTTGCTGCATCTCGTGGCCCACTGGAATGCGGATCCGCTGCTCAGCGCAGCGCTGCCGGCTCTGCCCGAGGCCATGCAGGACGCTTTCGCACAGGACTGGTCGCCGCTGGTGGAGGGGCTGACCGGAGCCCAGGATCTCTTCGTCCTGGGCCGTGGCCTGGGACTTGGTGTAGCCCAGGAAGCTGCGCTCAAGCTCAAGGAGACCTGCGGCCTGCACGCCGAGGCCTTGAGCAGTGCCGAGGTGAAACACGGCCCCATGGCGCTAGTTAAGGAGGGTTTCCCGGTGCTGCTCTTCGGCCAGAACGACGTGACTCTGCGGGGCTCACTCGCTGCCGCCCGGGAGTTCCGCAACCGCGGTGCTCGGGTATGGAGTGCTGCACCGGAGGATGCTCATGCCGATGCACTGCCCCTGGTGGCCGCGCCGCATTTCCTGTGTGAGCCGCTCCTGGCAGCCCAGAGCTTCTATCGGGCCGTGAACGCCCTGGCCCTCGCCCGGGGTTACGATCCGGATTCGCCGCCCCACTTACGCAAGGTCACGGAGACACTATGACCACGGCACTGGTGAATGGCGCGGTGCTGACGGCTGCTGGCTTCGAACGGGGGCTGGCGGTATTGGTGGATGCAGGGCGTATCACCGCCGTGTTGGACGTGGGCGATCCTCGTGTGCGTGGCTCAACTTGGCACGACCTCGCCGGCCGCATGTTGCTGCCGGGATTCATCGACTGCCAGGTGAATGGCGGCGGCGGCGTGTTGTTCAACCATGCGCCGAGCGTGGAGGGCATCCGTGCCATCGCCGCGGCGCACCGGCGCTTCGGCACCACAGGGCTCCTGCCCACGCTCATCAGCGACAAGGCAGAGGTGATGCGCGCGGCCATGGCTGCTGTGGATGCAGCCATGGATCAGGTACCGGGAGTGCTGGGCATCCACATCGAAGGCCCGTATATCGCGCCGGCCCGCAAGGGCGTGCACGACGAGACCACGCTGCGTTCGCCCGGTGCCGAGGAGATCGCACTCAGCACCTCCCTCAAGCGGGGCCGCACCCTAATCACCCTCGCGCCGGAATGCGTGTCGAGCGAAGCCCTGCGGAAATTGCTGGCCGCCGGGGTGGTGGTGTCGGTGGGACATACCGCGGCGGACTACGATGCGGTGCGCCGCGCGCTGGATGCCGGGGCGCAGGGTTTCACCCATCTCTTCAACGCCATGACACCGCTGCAAAGCCGCGCTCCCGGCGCAGTGGGAGCGGCTCTGGAGGACCGGCACAGCTGGTGCGGTGTCATCGTCGACGGCCACCACGTGCATCCCGCCAGCATCAAGGTGGCGCTCGCCGCAAAATCCCGCGGCAAGGTGTTCCTGGTGACGGATGCCATGCCGCCGGTGGGCTCCCCCGATCCGGAATTCGTCCTGAATGGCGAGACCATCAGCGTCAAAGACGGTATCGCCCGCACCGCCGATGGCACCCTGGCGGGCTCGGTCATCAGCATGATCGACGCGGTGCAGAACTGTGTGGAATTACTGGGCCTGCCGCTGGAAGAAGCGGCACGTATGGCCTCTACCTACCCGGCCGAATTCCTGGGGTTAGGATCGAGTCACGGGCGCATCGCGCCGGCCTATCGGGCCGACTTCACGGTGATAGATACCGCCTTCAAGGTGCATGAGACCTGGATCGGCGGCCAGCGGGAGACGGCGTGATGGCACGTAGCGCGCTCTGCTTACTCATCTGCGCATTCATGCCTGCCGCCTTTGCAGGACCGGCGCAGCAATACGGTCTCATCCCCATGCCAGCCCGGCTGGAAGCCCGGGCCGGGACGTATATATTGCATGACGCCGCCGTGATCGCGACACGCGGCAAAGCGGCGGATGCGGCCGCACGTTACTTCACCGAGCTCACGGCCCGTACCCGGGGTCTTCATTTCAAGTTGCGGACCGCGGTCGCCGCCATGCCCGCGGCCATCGACTTCGCGCAAGAACCGCGGCTCGCTGCCTCTCTGGGTCAAGAGGGCTACCGTCTGGAGATAGGTCCGGGCGGCGCCAGGATCTCCGCCGCAGGTGCAGCCGGCCTCTTCTATGGCGGCATCACCTTGTGGGAGTTGCTGACTCCCGATACCGGGCGATCAGACACCGCGACCCTGCCGCAGCTCTCGATCCAGGACCGGCCGCGCTTCACTTGGCGTGGACTCATGCTGGATTCGGCGCGCCACTTCCAGAGCGTCTCTGAGATCGAGCAGCTCATAGACTGGATGGCGCTACACAAACTGGATGTGCTGCAGTGGCACCTCACGGACGATCAGGCTTGGCGTCTTGAGATAGACGGCTATCCGCAGCTCACGGCTGTGGGCGGTTGCCGTCGCGCGGTGGGGCCGGACGCGGCCCTCACCGGTTCGCCTGACAAGCCCTACTGCGGTTCCTATACCCAGGCCGAGGCGCGCGAAGTGGTGGCTTATGCCGCCGCCCGTCACGTGACGGTGGTGCCGGAGATCGAGATGCCGGGTCACGCCCAGGCGGCCATCGCTGCTTATCCTGAGTTCGGCGTCACCGGCACGCGACCGCCGGTCTCTACCGATTGGGGCGTGCACAGCTATATCTACAATCCGGATGCGAAGACACTGCGCTTCCTGCAAGGCGTGCTGGATCAGGTCATGGCCATCTTCCCCTCCACCTTCATAGACGTGGGGGGCGATGAAGCTCTCAAGGACCAGTGGAAGGCGTCCCCGATGGTACAAGCCCAGATGCGGAGCCTGGGGCTCAAGGATGAAGACGCACTGCAGGCCTGGATGATCAGGCAGATTCAGGGCTACCTGCAGTCCCATGGCCGCCGGCTCATCGGTTGGGATGAGATCCTCTCGGGCGGATTGCCGCAGCAGGCAGCAGTGATGTCCTGGCACGGCGGCGAGCCGGCCATGGCGGCTGCGGCCCAAGGTCATGATGTGGTGCTGGCTTCCTCGCCGACCTTGTATCTGGATGACCTGCAGAGCGGCGCCCACGACGAACCGCCGGGCCGGCCGCCGGTGGTGTCGCTCCATGATGTGTATGGCTTCGATCCCTTGCCCACGGCCATACCTGCCGCTGCTGCAGGCCATGTGCTCGGTGCCCAGATCAATCTCTGGACCGAGTACATGCCGACTTTCGCCCGTGACCAGCACGCCATCTTCCCGCGCATGGCGGCTTTCGCAGAGGCCGTCTGGTCACCGGCGGCAGGCCGCGACTGGCAGGATTTCCTGGCACGCATGCCAACGCAATTGGCCCGTTACCGCACCCTCGGCATCGGCTATGCGGACAGTGCCTTCGCGCCGCGCTTCGCCTTGGCATCTCAAGCGGATGGCAAGATCAAAGTGAGCCTGGAGGATCAGTCCGGTTCAGGTGAGCTGCACTACAGCATGGATGGCAGCGCACCGACACAGCATTCACCGCGCTACGACAAGCCGTTGCAGCTGAGCCCGCCCTCTCAGTTGCAGGCTGCGACCTTCGCAGCAGACGGCGTCGAGCTCAGCGCTCCGCGTCAGCAGACCGCGGACTTGTCGACGCTGCACAGCCGCGACAGCGACGCACTCGTGACCTGCGCCGAGAAGCTGGTGCTGCGCATAGAAGATGACCGGCCCCTGCAGGGTCCGCGTCCCGTGTACCGTACCGACATCATGGATATGTGCTGGCAGTGGAAGGGTGCACCGCTGGATGGCATCGGGCACATCAAGCTGACGCTGGGGGATATGCCCTGGAACTATCAGCTCGCCCATGACATCACCGGCGTGGTGCAGCGCCCGGACTCGGGTGCGCCCTCGGTCGAGATCCACCTGGATGGCTGCGATGGCCATCGCCTGGCGTCCCTGTCCCTGGCGGAGGCCGCTAAGACCGAGCTGCAGACCACGCTCACCGCCACGCTGCCTCCGACCCAGGGCGGCCATGACCTCTGCATCCTGGTCACCGGCAGTCCCGTCCGGAGTTTCTGGGGGCTGGACCGCGTGGAACTCCTGCCCTAAGCGCCTCTTGACATGTAAGCGATCGCTTGCCTATCATAAAGGCAAGTACTTACTTGCGTGTTATCCATGGCCGAACGCCGCGATACCGATCTCCTGTTCAAGGCCCTAGCAGACCCCAGCCGCCGCAAGCTCCTGGACCTGCTGCATGCCCATGACGGCCGCAGCTTGAACGAGCTCTGCGAACACCTGGATATGACGCGGCAGGGCGTGACCCAGCACCTGGAGACCCTGGAGGCGGCGAACCTGGTGAGTAGCGTGAAGCAGGGCCGCGAGAAGCTGCACTTCCTGAATCCCGTGCCGCTGCAAGAGATCTACGAACGCTGGATCGCCAAATTCGAGAAACCGCGCCTCAAGGCGCTCTCAGACCTGAAGAAACGCTTGGAGAAGACCCATGGCTAGATCGACCTTCGTCTACGTGACCTATATCCGCACCACCCAGGAGAAGCTGTGGTCGGCGCTTACCACCGATAGCGAGTTCATGAAGCAGTATTGGTTCGGCGTGCACTGCGAGAGCGGCTGGACCGCCGGCTCCTCCTGGAAGATGGTGTATCCCGACGGCCAGGTCTGCGATTCAGGCGAGATCCTCGAAGCTGAGCCGCCCCGGCGCCTGGTGATCCGCTGGACCCACCAGCTCAAGCCCGAGCTCAAGGCCGACGGCCCATCCATATGCACCATCGAGCTGGAACCCACCAGTTCAGCCATCAAGCTCTCCATCACCCACAGCAACGAGCACGAGCCCTCCAAGTTCATCGAAGCGGTGTCCGGCGGTTGGCCCAAGATCATGTCCAACCTGAAATCGCTGTTGGAGACCGGCTCCATCGCCCTGCAGGATGCCTATCCCAGCGCCGGCTCCGAAAAGAAATGAACCTCAGCTCTGCCTGAAGAACTTTCTATCTTCACGCACCGCTGAGGGCAGGCGCCCCAGCACCCGACGGAAAGTCCGGATCATGTGGCTCTGGTCGCAGAAGCCCGCTTCCATGGCGATGCGTAGGAAAGGCGCATCGGTCTCCCGCAACAGGCGGGTCGCGTGTTCGATGCGAAAGCGCGCTGCCGCGTCCAGCAGGCTCTCTCCCGCGATACGCCGGTAGGCCGTGCCGAGCCAGGAGGGATGCAGCCCGGCTTCCGCGGCGAGTGCCGAGACCTTGCGGGTGGGATCGGCTTTGAGATTCTGGGTGATGCCTTCCAGCCACTCGGGGCGACGGATATCGGCTCCGGGAGACGCTCGTTCCAGGAAGTGCTGTAGAGCCCCGCGCAGGGTCTCTTCAGTCACGTCTCGGCTGCATAAGCTTGCGAGGCCGTGAGCCGCGACGCTGCTCTGTCCGCCGATCCAACAGGAGATGGGATTCTCGGGGAGCCGGTATCCCAGCCACGCGGGATCGAACTCGATCTCTATCTGTTCAAAACCATCGGCACCCGCCTGGTTGCGGTGCGCGGCACCGGCGGCATAGAGCACCGCCGATGGGCCGGCGATGTGGCGGTCGCCGAGCTCGGTATGGTTTGAATAGGCGCCGATCACGAACAACGACAGCAGCGGCCAGTCGTGGGCGTGCTCCGGCACCTCCGCGCCGCTGCAATCGATGGTCCGCCTGACAGTGGCACCGCTGAATTCCTGCTTCATATCCAAGGGACCTTAGCACCGGGCTGGAGTTCCTGGCAAAACCCAAGGAGATCAGCCGTACCTTGAATCCGTCCAATACCCTGCCGGCGCCCAAGACTAGGGTAGGGGCACCGGATCAAGTGGTTTGCCCATATGTATTCCGACAAGTTGACGTTCAGCATCGGTACCGAGCGTTTCACGGCGCGCCTGCGGCGCGACCTGGCACCCCGCTCCTGTGACTATCTGGTGGGTCTCTTTCCCTATAAGGGCCAGGTGATCCATGCCCGCTGGAGCGGCGAAGCCCTGTGGGCGCCCCTCGCGGACACTTTCCCGGCGGACCTGGTGCTAGCCTGGGAGAGCGCCACTGCGGATCCGGTCCCGGGGCAGGTGCTGCTCTACGCGGGAGAACGCAGCGTGCCTGAGCTCTACATCCCATACGGTGTCAACCGCTTCGCCTGCAAGCATGGTCCGCTGGAAGGCAACCATGTCTTGAGCATCGAAGGTGGATCGCAGCGTCTCGCCGAGCTTGGCTCAGAAGTGTTGTGGACCGGCGCAAAGAAACTCCGCATCGAGGTATCCATATGAAGACGAATCCCTTGAGACTGGCTTGGGTCTTCCTGCTACTGTCGATCGCTGCGCCGTACATCGCGGATGCAGACGCGGCTCCGGACTGCCACGTGGGCAGCTATAAGTTGGCTGATGGCAGCATCGTAGACATCGGGGTCACGGATGATGATGGCTCACACCGCTGGACGCGCTTCGACGGTGCCACAGGAGCGTTGCACCCAGCAGCCGGTAACACCTGGACCAGCACCCTGGGTTGGACCAAGAACAGCGACGGTATCTCCGTGAGCTTCCCGGATTGCGAGGCAGGCGTGATCGATTTCGGCGGCGTCTCCGGCCAGCGCATCCCCTTCGATGTGAAGGACGTGAGCTTCACCAGCCACGGCATCACCCTCAAGGGCCGCCTCACCCTGCCCAAGGGGACGGACAATGCCCCGGTGGTGATCCTGGTGCACGGCTCCGAGAACAGTTCCGCCTTGACCGCTCCCGGCGTAGTGTCTGCCTTGCAGCGCTTACTGCCAGCTGCGGGCGTCGGCGTATTCGCCTACGACAAACGGGGCACCGGCAGTTCCGGCGGTCAGTACACCCAGGACTACGACACCTTGGCCGATGACTTGGTGGCCGCCGTGGCAGAGGCGCGCGAGACGGCGGGCACCCGCCTGGGGCGCATCGGCTTCTGGGGCGGCAGCCAGGGCGGTTGGGTGGCCCCCTTGGCGGCGGATCGCACGCCGGTGGATTTCGTGATCGTCTGCTATGGCCTGGCGGTGAACGCCATCGAAGAAGACCAGGAGAGCATCGCGCTACAGATGCGGGAGCGCGGGTATCCACCCGAGACGATAGCCAAGGCGTTGGAGGTGGGTCACGTGGCGGAGGACCTGTTCATCCACGATTTCAAGGGCAGCTATAAAGAATTCGACGAGACGCGGGCTAAATATCGGAAAGCGCTTTGGTACAAGGACGTGCAGGGAGACTTCAGCTGGTTGATCCTGTCCCATACGGATGCGGAACTGCGGGGCATGGCCAAGGACTTCGACTGGCACACGCCGTTCTATTACGACCCCATGCCTGTGCTGCGTGCCGACAAGACACCGCAACTCTGGATCCTCGGAGGCGAGGACTATTCGGCGCCGAGCGAGGAGACCAGCATGCGCATCAAGTCCCTCATGGCCGACGGCCTGCCCTACACCCTGGCTCTCTATCCCCACGCCGAACACGGCATGACCCTGTTCGAAGGCCCGCCCAGCGGTGACCGGCCCAGCACCCGTTACGCGGTGGGCTATTTCGAGATGATCCGGGACTTCGCCCGCGATGGACGCCTATCCGGCACTTACGGCGATGCCCGGCTGACGGTCCCTCACTGAGCGGCGGCAGTCACCCCGAGACCCTGTAACCAGACATCCACCAGATCCGGCCAGGCGGTGATGGGTTCCTTGGTCCTACGCAGACCGAAGGCATGACCACCATGGGGATATATGTGCAGTTCCGCCGGCACACCGGCGGCCTGCAGTGCGGCGTAGTAGACCGGCGACTGTATGCCGTCTACGTCATCGTCTTCCGCCTGCAACAGGAAAGTGGGCGGCGTGTCCTTGGTGACCGGCACGTTAGGGTTCAGCTTGCCGGCGTCGGTGGCGAGGTGGCCCGGATAGATGCCGATGGCGAAATCGGGGCGGCAGCTCTCCTTGTCCGCCGCATCCACCGGCGGGTACAGGCGTTTGTCGTAGTGAGTGCTGATCTCTGCCACTAGGTAGCCGCCCGCCGAGAATCCGATCACCCCGAGTTTGTGGGGATCGATGTTCCAATCTTTGGCATGCAGACGGATCATGCCCATGGCCCGCTGCACGTCTTCCAGCGATTGGGTCGGCACCCTCAGGTTGTCGGGACGGCAATCGCACTTCCAGTCGTAGGGCAGGCTGGGCACGCGGTATTTCAACAGCACGCAGCTGATACCGCGTGAGTTCAGCCAGTCACAGATCTCGGTGCCTTCCAGGTCCATAGCCAGGATTTGGAAGCCGCCGCCGGGGATCACCAGCACCGCAGCGCCAGTGTTCTTACCCGGAGGCGCATACACCGTCAGGGTCGGCCGGGTGATGTCGCTGGCGTAGAGATAGGTCCTGCCGCCTATGAGCTTCTCGTGCTCCGTCCTGGCGACGTACTCCGGTCCCTTAACCGGCTGCGCATCCGGCGGCGTGTCGGGCCATAGGGATATCTGCCTGTGTCCCGCCGAGGGCTGCCAGACCGCGATGGGCTGTGCCTGCAGGCAGCCGCTCATCAGCAGCGCGAAGAGTAGGAGGCGTCCGGATTTCATCTGAGTCCCGCTGTGGGCGTCGATGCCGGATAGGGTAACGTAGGTATATGCGCAGCGGGGAGTGATCCATGTCAGCACTGGCGGAATGGGACAGTTTCTATGTGATCGTGGGCTCGGCGGCCGGCGCCCTCATCGGCCTGCAGTTCGTGGTCATGACCCTGGTGGCGGCATATCCTCCGCGACAAGGTGTGGCAGAGGCGGGTGCAGCCTTCAGTACGCCCACCGTGGTGCACTTCACAGCCGTGTTGATGCTCTCAGCCCTGGCGCGGATACCGTGGAGGACCCTGCAACCCGCATCGGCGGCTTTCGGTCTGATTGGCCTCGTCGGTACGGTCTACCTGATCTCGACCGCTCGACGCATGTTCACCCAGACCGTATACAAGCCGGTACTCGAGGACTGGGTGTTCCACGCGGTGCTGCCCTTGTCGGCCTATGCCATCCTGCTGATCTCCGCCTGCATCGCTGCGCCTGACGTCCATGACGCATTGTTCGGTGTCGGTGGCGCGGTGTTGCTGCTGCTCTTCGTCGGTATCCACAACGCCTGGGACGCGGTGGCTTACCACGTGGTCGTGAACGTAGCCGGCAAGAAAGCGGAGTGAGGCTCGCGGGCGTTCAGCGCCCGACGGCCTGTTGCAGCTTCTCGGGATAACGCGCTCCCTGCACCGTGATCCTAGCGGCGGCCTTGTCGATCTCGCTCAGGTCCGCCTCACCCAGTTCCACCTCAGTGGAGCCGATGTTCTCTTCCAGGCGATGCAGCTTGGTGGTGCCCGGTATCGGCACGATCCAGGGCTTCTGGGCCAGCAGCCACGCCAGCGCAATCTGGGCGGGCGTCGCCTGCTTGCGCTTGGCCATGTCGCCCAGGATATCGACCATGGCCTGATTCGCCTTGAGGGCCTCGGGTGTGAAGCGGGGCAGTGAGCTGCGGAAATCCTTGCTGTCGAAGGTGGTATTCGCGTCCATCGCGCCCGTGAGGAAACCGCGCCCGAGCGGGCTGAAGGGCACGAAGCCGATGCCCAGCTCCTCGAGCACCGGCAGGATCTCCTGCTGCGGCTCGCGCCACCACAGGGAGTATTCGCTCTGCAGCGCTGCGACCGGCTGCACCGCATGGGCCTTGCGCAGCGTCTGCACACCCGCCTCCGACATGCCGAAGTAGCTCACCTTGCCTTCGCGGATCAGGTCCTTGACCGTACCCGCCACGTCCTCGATGGGCACGGTGGGGTCCACGCGATGCTGGTAGAGCAGGTCGATGCTCCCGGTCTTGAGCCGCTTCAAGGCAGCTTCGGTCACGTTGCGGATGTTCTCAGGGCGGCTATCGGTGCCGTTCGCGGGGATGCCGTCCTTGAAACCGAACTTGGTGGCGATCACCACCTGGTCGCGCACCGGCGCCAGCGCTTCGCCCAAGAGTTCCTCATTGGTGAGGGGGCCATAGGCTTCGGCGGTGTCGAAGAACGTCACGCCCCGATCCACGGCTTGCCTGAGCAGCGTGATCATCTCTTTCTTGTCGGGGGTGGTGCCATAGGCGAAGCTCATGCCCATGCAGCCCAGGCCCATGGCTGACACTTCCAGGCCGCTTTTCCCAAGTCTGCGCTTCTGCATGCTCGTCACTCCTGTCGCGGGGTGCTATCTATAAGCCCGCTTGCTCGGCAAAAGCAAACGAGGCCTTGCGGCCCCGTTTCCCTTCACGCATATGTCATGGACTCCGTGGTGCGGTCCACTTCTTGATCCAGGCCATCACCGTGTCGTGCCACTGCAGACTGTTCTGCGGCTTCGTGACCCAATGGAACTCGTCCGGGAAGGTCAGGAGTTCGCTGGGGATGCCGCGGCGCTGCAGGGCCGTGAAGGCGCTGAAGCCCTGGGTGTCCGGGATACGGAAGTCGTTGGCGCTGTGGATCACCAGCATCGGCACGCGCCAGTCCTTCACGTAGTCGAGCGCGTTGAACTTCTCGAAGTTCGCCGGATGCTCGTACTGGGTGCCGCCGTTCTCGTGCTCGGCGAACCACAGTTCTTCCGTGGCGTAATACATGATGCGGTTGTCGAACACGCCATCATGGTCCACCAGGCACTTCCAGGGCTTGTTCCACTTGCCCGCCATCCAATAGATCATGTAGCCGCCGTAGCTCGCACCGAGGGCGCAGGCGTGGTCGGCATCTAGATAGCTGTACTTCTTGAGGGCCGCGGCATAGCCCTTCTGCAGGTCTTCCAGCGGCCGGTCACCCCAATGCTGGGAGATGGCGTCCGTGAAGGCTTGGCCGTAGCCGGTGGAACCGTGGAAGTTGATGGCCACCACCGCGAAGCCCTGGCCGGCATAGCTCTCCGGGTTCCAGCGGTAGTGGAAGTCATCGGTCCAGGCGCCCTGAGGGCCGCCGTGCACGATGAAGGCGATGGGATATTTCTTGCCTTCCACATAGCCTACGGGCTTCATCACGTAGCCCTGCACGGTGTCGCCGTGCCAGCCCTTGAAGGTGAAGAACTCGAAGTCGCCGAACTGGATGTCTTTCAGGCGGTCGGCGTTGAAGTGCGTCACCTGCTGCGGGTCCTTACCCGAGGCGTCGGCTACATACAGGTCCGTCGGATGCTTGAAGTCCTGGTGGGCGATGAGCAGGTGGCTGCCGACTAGGTCATAGCCCGTCACCGTGCCGTGACCGCTGATGCGCGTCACCTTGCCGCTGCCGGCCTCCACCGTGAAGATCGCCCGGTCACCCCAGTCGTCGGTGGACGTATAGAGGGTGTTGCCGTCGGCGGAGATCTGCAGCCCACCCGCGCCATGATCCCACTTGGGATCTACTTCATGGGTAACGCCGGTGGCGATGTCGCGGGCCATGATGCCGAAGCGATCCGCCTCGAAGCCTGGCATCTTCATGGCCAGGTAATAGAGGGTCTTGCCGTCCGGTGAGACCAGCGGCGAAGCGTCCCAGGCCTTGTTGGCGGTGGTGAGATCCTTAGGCGAGGCGGAACCGTCCGCCGGCACCATATAGATATCGAAGTTGGTGGACCAGGGTTCCTTGGCGCCGGCATCGCGCGCGTCGAAGTACACGCTGCTGCCGTCCGGCGACCAGGTGTATTCGCTGTCATCACCCTCGGGCTTGGAGGGTACGTCCGCGTCCAGACCGTGGCTCAACCAGCTGGGTTCACCCGTGAGTTTGCCGTCGGCGCCGACGCTGGCGGCGAAGAGTTGCGAGCGGCGTCCGTCCATCCACACGTTCCAATGGCGGATGAAGAGGTGGTCATAGATCCGGCCGCTTGCCTTGTTGGCAGCACGCTCGTCCAGCTTGGCCTTGGTGCAGGCGAGGTCGGCGCAGGCCACGAACACATCCATGGACATGAGCACGCGCTTGCCGTCCGGCGAGAGCTTGTAGTTGTTCACGTCCAGGGGATAGCTGCTCACCTGCACAGGTACCGCGCCGGCGGTGAGCGCCACGTTCCAGAGCTGGCTCGAGCCGGACTTGCTTGAGAGGAAGTACAGGCTCTTGCCGTCGGCGGCCCAGCGCGGACTGTTGCCCTCGGCCAGCTTCTGCGGCTCTGCACCCGCGTGGGAGAGGTCCAGCACCCAGATGCTGGTGATGCCCTTGTTGGCAGCAAAGTCGGTCTCGCGCACCGCGAAGGCGGCGCTGTTACCGTCGGGCGAGAGATGCGGATCGCTGACCCGATCCATCATCACCAGATCCTTGGCATCGAATGGGTGGGGCGCGTCGGCGGCGGAAACGTTCCAAGCCGTCAGGGACAACAGCAAGGCGAGGGACAGGGATCGCATGGCAGACCTCTCGTGGATGGAGCCCATCGGGGAGGCATGACATTAGCCTGAAACGGTCTTGGATATAAGGGTATTTGGGCCCATATCAGGGGGAAGCGCATAATGCGCGGTATATCGAGGAGCAGATATGGCTACGGGTTGGGCGAAAGATGGTGCAGTGCAGGACCAGATCGACGCCAGCATCGACGACGCGGTGAAGGCCGCGCGCCGGCGCCTGCCCGGCGGCCTGGGCCTGAAACATTGTGAAGAGTGCTCGAACGAGATCCCCGAGGCACGCCGCCAGGCCATGCCCGGTGTGCGCCTATGCATCGTCTGCCAGGAACAGGCGGACAAAGAGAACCAGTCTCACAGTCTCTATAACAGGCGCGGCAGCAAGGATAGCCAGCTGCGTTGACCTGATCGCGCTTCAGCTCCCTCTGGAATCGTAGATGGTGCGGCTGGAACTCACACCGAAACTCTGACTCGTTGCCGGTGCGTTGCTGCGTGTCGTGGTGCGGGACGCAAGCTTGGCAGGTGCGGCCGGCGGCGTCGCATGCAGCAAGGCGTAATCTGACACGGAGCAGGTGAGGGGCGTCTTGCTGTAGGGATGGGCGCTGCGGCAGTAGCCTTCCTCGCAGGGATGAGCGCCGAGTTCGAGGGCCATGTCCTGCCACTCCTTGCCATGCTCCACCGAGGAATCTTCCAGTTCATGCGGACCGTTGAAGGCCACCACCACCGGACCGGTGCGGGTGATGAGTGTCGCGGCGCGCGGCATGCCGTACTGGTGGTAATCCGCTAGGAGGTGCGCCAACTCATGGGCCATGGCTTCCTTGTAGACGATGCAGGGGTCCTTCTTCAGCCACACCCGGTTCACGCTGATGCTCCAGGTGGAATAGTTGGCCGAGGCGATCATGGCCGGCTGGTCGGTGTCGTCATCGATGGTCAGCACCGGCATCTGCACATGGCTGCGGTGACGCGTGTTGTAGTCCGCCAGCAGGCGCTGCAATTTGTTGCCCAGCACCGCTTGCTGGGCGTCGTCGAGCTTGGGCTGCACGCTGCTGCAGGCGCCTAGGAGGGAGAGGCTGAGCAGGAAGATGAGTCCTCTGATGTACATGATCGTCCTTGATCGGTTGCGTTGCATGTGGCGCTTGCCACGTGCAGCCATGTTCGCTGGACGGTGGTTTTCGAGGCATCGGGTCGTGACTGAAACCAAGCCAGGGATTGCGCGGGCCGCGACTCAGGGTCAGGCGGAGACCTATCGCGGCAGAGGCGCCGAAGACGGCCGTATTTGACTGATATGGGCAGGCGTTTAAGGGAAACCCTGGGTTCAGGCCCAGGGGCGGGCTGAGTTCAGGCCCGGTGGAGGCGGGCTAAAACAGGCTTTTTTCAGGCGAAATATGCGTAGGCGTAGCGTCAGAGGCCATCCTTGGCCTCTGACTTCTATGCGCCGCCTGCCTCAATTCGATGCAGGCTTGATGCGGGTCTGATCGTTGATCCAGTTCACTTCCCAGGTCTTCCCGCCGTCGGCGGAGAAGGCCTGCTGGTCCTGCCCCGTGCCCGCAGTGATGTCACCGAAGCTGAAGCGTTCCAGTATCGGCTTGCCGTCCAAGGTATCAGCCGCATAGAACTCACCCTTGCTGTTCTTGAACTGCCCGGTCATGGGCGGTGTGCCGACGAGATCGCTGCCGGCATGGGCGAAGTTGAGCGTCCACTGATGGCTCGCCGGGTTGTACAGCCGCAGCGACAGGAACTGCAGGTGGCCAGAAGGACCCGCGGTATCGATCTCCGCCAAGTCGGCGCGGCCGCCCCATAACTTGTACACATCCACCGTGCCGTCATAGGTTGTCCAGGTCTCGGCGCTGGTGAGGGGGTGCAGCAGGCGGCGCATGTGGATCTTCCAGTCACCCAGCTGCCAGTCGAAGTCATGCTGGCCGGCATCCGCGAACGCGGTGGGCACCTTGGGGGTCTCCTTGGTGGCGGTGAGATCGCCGATGAAGTTGGCTTCCCAGGTCTTGCCGCCGTCGGCCGAGAAGGATTGCTCTACGTGGTGCGAGGTAGGGGCGATGTCTTCCCACACCATGCGCACTAGCACCGTCTTCCCGTCCACCGTGTCCTGGCTGTAGAAGTCACCGCGACCGTCCTTGAATGAGCCGATCACGGGCGAGTCCAGCGTGCCGGCGTCGCTGTTGGAGAAGTACTGGGACCACTGCTGAGCCTTGCTGTCATAGAGGAACAGCGTCAGCCCCTCGAAGTGCCCCACCGGGCCGTCCGCCTCGATCTCTTCGTACTGGCCCTGGCCGCCCCATAGCGATTTGACCACTACCGTGCCGTCGAAGGTGGTCCAAGTCTCGTGGTTCGAGAGCGGGTGCTGCAGGTAGCGGATGTGGGTGTGCCAGGTGCCGACGTTGAAGTCGAAGTCGTGCTGGCCGTCGTGGCTCGTCAGCATGGTGGGGGTAGTGTCCGCCAACACCGGGCCGGTCAACAAGGCGAGGCAGAGCAGGGCGGTCTTTCCGAGGCTACGCATGGTCTTCTCCTGTGGCAGGGTACGCACGGTGTTCACTGTTTGGATCTGATCAGGTCGGCGGTGAAGGACAGGACCCAGGTCGCCCCACCATCACCCGAATACCATTCCTCATAATGGTGTGAATCTGGCTTGATGTCAGACCACACGGCCTTCACCAGTATCGTCTTGTCATAGGTAGTGCTGTCCTGGCCGACCAACACGCCTCGGCCGTCCTTGAATTCGCCGACGGTCGCCGACGACGACGCGAGCATCCCGACCTTGCTGTTCGCATACGACTGGCTCCACTGGTGCGCGCCCGGGTTGTACAGGAGCAGCGAGAGCCCTTCCCAATGGCCCTTCGGGCCGTCAACTTCGATCTCCTCGAGTTGCGCCTTGCCACCCCAGACCTTGCGTACGGTCACGGTCCCATCCAGTTCGATGGAACCGGAGTTGCTCGCGAACGGGTCGAGCACCCGCTTGATATGGGTGTGCCACGCGCCGATGTCGAAATCGAAGTCGTGCTGGCCGTCGTGGCCGGCCAGTGGCGTGGCCGCCGTATCCGCCAGGGCCGGGGCTGCCACGAGGGCGAGGCAGATGAGGGCGAACTTTCCGAGGCTGCGCATGGTCTTCTCCTGCGGCGGGGTGCCGCTCATGAGGCATGAATCTAAGCTTCAAAGTGGTAGTATTAAATACCCACTTTGATAACATCTGATATAACCACTTTGCTGTCATCGAGGCCTGTCATGCATCGCGTCGCCGCCAGCCTCTTGCCACCCGTGGTCCTGGAGCCACGCGGCGCGCCACTGTATCGCCAGCTCACGGACTGGTTCCGCCAAGCCATCCTGGATGGGCGTCTCAGGGCCGGCCAGCGGGTACCTTCCACTCGAGGCTTGGCCAAGGAACTCGGCATCTCCCGTATCCCGGTGTTGAGCGCCTATGAACAACTGCTGGCAGAGGGTTACCTCGAGAGCAGCGTGGGTGCCGGCACCCGCATCGCCCGTTCCCTGCCGGATGAAGCACCGCACCCGCCCAAGGCGCGCGACCGCGATAGCGCCGCCGCTTCGCCGCGCCGGCGGGTGTCACGGCGCGTGGCAGCCGCACGTTTGCCCGAGCCCATGTGGCTCAAGAACGATGGCGCCTTCCGCGTCGGTCTGCCGGCCCTGGAGCATTTCCCCACCAAGACATGGACGCGTCTAATCACGCGTCATGCCCGCAGCACCTCGCAGGAGGCCATGGTCTATGGGGATGCCTCAGGCCAGTTACCCTTGCGGGAAGCCATCGCGGATTACCTCGGCACTTTCCGCGGCGTGCGTTGTGAGGCGGCACAGATACTCGTCACTACCGGCTCGCAACAAGGTCTGCAGTGCGCGGCCCAGGCCCTCACGGATTCGGGCGACAAGGTGTGGCTGGAGGAGCCGGGTTATCCCGGCGCCCGCCAGGCCTTCGCCCTGGCGGGCGCGCAGCTGGTGCCGGTGCGGGTGGATGCGGAAGGCCTGGATGTGGCGGAGGGCATGCGTCGCGCCAAGGATGCGAGGCTTGCTTACATCACGCCATCCCATCAGTTCCCCTTGGGTTCTACCCTCAGCGCCACCCGACGCATGGCGCTCCTGGATTGGGCCGAACGCGGCGGCGCCTGGATCGTGGAGGATGACTACGACAGCGAATACCGTTTCGGTGGCCGCCCACTCTCGGCCTTGCAGGGCTCCGATGCCAGCAGCCGTGTGATCTATGTGGGTAGTTTCAGCAAAGTGATGTTCCCGGCACTGCGCTTAGGGTATGTGGTGGTGCCCCGCGACCTCATGCCGGCCTTCCGGGTGATCCGCGACGCTACCGACACCTTCACCGCCACCCTGCAGCAGGCAGCCATGGCGGACTTCATCCGCGAGGGCCACTTCGCCCGGCACCTGCGCCGCATGCGCCAGCTCTATCGGGAACGCTACACAGCCCTCACGGAGGCGATCCGCGAGCAGGCTGCGTCTGAATTCGAAGTGTTGGGTTCGGACACCGGCATGCATCTCGCGGTCCTGCTGCCTAAAGATGTTGACGATGTGGCGTTCACGCGCCGCGCCGCGATGGCAGGCGTCTCGGTACGGCCCCTGTCCATCTGCTATCTGAAGCCGCCCAAACGGGGTGGCCTGATCCTGGGTTATGGCGGTGCGACCCCGGCGCAGATCAGGGCCGGGGTGCGGGTACTCAAGGGGCTTCTGGCTTAAGGCTTGACCGAAACGAGTGTTACATGAAACACTTGTTTCATGGCCTCGCGTAAAGAAGAGCTGCTGGACAGACTCATCGCTTACCTCGCGAAGCACGGCATCGCGGACCTGTCCCTGCGCCCCATGGCCGCCGCCACCGGTACCAGCGCGCGCCTGCTTATCTTCCACTTCGGTTCCAAGGAACAGCTCCTGCAAGAAGTGCTGGAAGAGATGCAGACACGTCTGCAAGCCTCCTTCGTCGCTATGGCACAGAAGGGACGCAAAGTCCCCTTGCTACGGGCCTTCTGGGATTGGGCTCTCGTCGAACCCAACCACGCCATGCTGCGGCTGCTCTATCAGTTGCACATGCAGGCCGCACAAGCGCCCAAGACCTACGGTCGCTATCTCAAGGGAAATTCCCTCAACTGGCTGGAGCTGATTCAGGAAGCTCTGCCGCCCGCGCAGCGGGACCCGGCTTTCGCCACCCTGTTGGGCGCGGTCTTCGACGGCCTGTTCATCGAATACATGAGCAGCGGCGACAAGCGCCGTACTACCGCGAGCCTCGATACCTTCATCCGCATGGCACAGGCCCCTATGGGCCCTGTGACCACACCTCGTCCACGGCGCTGACGCGCCGAACAAACTTTAGGGAGATGTCATGAGATCCTTGTGTCTCGCTTTATTGCTGTCGGGTCTTGCCGCCGCCGCGCAGGCGGATGCGCCGCCGCGTTTCGCTGCCCACTGGGATCCGGGTGCGGAAGATTGTTCCAAGCAGGCCCATCCGCCCCTGGAGGTATACCAGTATGACGCGCGTACCTACGTCATCCGCGAAGATCTCTGCTCCACCTGGGAAGCGCCGTTAATCTATCTCCTGATCGGTGACGAGCGCGCGCTGCTAATCGATACCGGCGATGTAGCGGATCCCAAGCTCATGCCTCTGGCGAAGACGGTATTGGCGCTGCTGCCGCATCAAGGCCAGAGCCATCTGCCACTCATCGTCGTCCATAGTCACACCCATCTCGATCATCGTGCAGGCGATCCACAGTTCCAGAGCTTGCCTGACGTGCAAGTGGTGGCCGCGCAGCTACCTTCGGTCAAAGCCTTCTTCGGTTTTACACATTGGCCTGAAGCTGTGACGCAGTTCAACTTAGGCAACCGCGTTGTTGACGTAATACCGGCACCCGGTCACAACCCTGCACATGTTGTGTTCTACGACCGGGTAACAGCACTGTTATTTTCGGGTGATTTCCTACTACCCGCGCGACTCATCGTCGACGATATTGTCGCCTACCGGGCAAGTGCCCGGCGGGTGATGGAATTCCTACGCGACCGTCCAGTGAGCTACGTCCTCGGTGGCCACATAGAAGAAGACAGCGCTGGGAGACTCTACGACTGGCAAACCAGCTATCACCCGGACGAGCGTGCATTACCGCTCGCCAAGTCGGATGTGATGGCGTTGCCGGCCGCCCTGGATGCTTTCAACGGTTTCGAGAGCGAACGGGACGGAATCACGATCATCGACTCCATGCACATGCTGGAGGCGATGGCGGCAGCCACGGTGCTGGCACTGATGGTCTTGGGTTACGGGATCTACCGCGGGGTCCGGCGATTGCGCCGACGGCGGGGGACCGGCGACTGAAGACACGGACGTGAAAGCGATATACATGGTTCGGAAGTGCAGGATGCGCTTCCTTTGGGCAGGAGATGGGTGTCATGAAGCTAAGGATGGCGGCGGCTGCCGGGATGGCGGCTGCGATGATGATGGTGGCTCCGCTTGCCAAGGCCGGTGATGGCCTCACCCGCGAGCAGAACTGGGCTCTGTTGTACGCCTCGATGATCGGTAGCAGCTACTACGCTGCCTTGCTGCCCCAGAACTATGACTTCCCGCGCACCCTGACGGCGGTGCTGACCCAGGAGTCGAGTCTGTGCACCCATAAGAAGGGCATGGACAAGACCTCCTACGGCTGCGGTCAGGTGCGCTCGCGCACCGCGCTGCTCATGTATGGTCAGCCGGTGGCGGCGAAGAAGCTGCAGAAGGATGATGCTCTCAACATCCGCATCGCCGCCCGCTATCTCGCCTACTGCATGCAGCAGATGCCGAGCTGGGAGCGGGGTGTGATCTGCTACAACGCCGGCCCGCACCTGGCCAAGACCATCAGTGCGGAGCAGGTGGGCAAGAACGCCTATCTCAAGAACATCCGTCGCCGCATGCACGAAGCCCAGGAACTGCTGGCCAACGTCGATTGAGGCCGCGGTTCGCTGCGGGCTTGTGTGACCCTCGGATGACCCGTAAAATATGTCAACTGGAAGTGCAGGACTGCGCTTCTCCACGGGTATGGGATGTATGGGACGTTTAAGATCAAGCCTCAAGACGCCGCTCTGGGCCGCCCTGGCTCTCTCAAGCTTGCTGTTCGCTGCCATCCCCGCTCGCGCGGGTGACGGGCTCACGCGCCAGCAGAATTGGGCGGTGTTGTATGCCTCGGTGGTGGGCTCGAGCTATTACGCCGATGCCATCCCCCAGAGCTATGATTTCCCGCGCACCTTGACCGCGGTGCTCACCCAGGAATCCAGCCTCTGCAACCACAAGAAGGGCATGGACAAGCATTCCTACGGTTGCGGCCAAGTGCGCCAGCAGACCGCGCTCCTGATGAACGGCAGGG
>DASYCJ010000126.1:0-5768 GCA_036500225.1 Gammaproteobacteria bacterium | reverse complement strand
TGTGTATTCGCCACCATCCTCATCTTCGCAGCGGGCTTTCCGCTGGTCATGCGCGGCGCGCCCCCCGTGGAGGCACCGCCACCGCCCTGATCCCATCGCCGTACCGATGTTTCAAGGCCGGTTGCGGCCGCATCGGTCGACTGCTCTAATGAGGCGGCTTTTTTAGGAGTCGCCCATGTCACGTCCCTGGTCTGCGATCGCCTGCTGCCTGATCTTCCTGTCCACCATGCTCGGTACGCCGCGAGCTTCTGCGGCCGACCCCGACCTCACACCACTCTATAGCCAGTTGCACTGGCGGTTGGTGGGACCCTTCCGCGGCGGCTGGTCAACCATGGCGGAGGGCGTGCCGAGCCAGCCCAACGTGTTCTACTTCGGCGGTGCCGACGGCGGCGTTTGGAAGACTGTGGATGCGGGCTTGACCTGGAAGCCTCTGTTCCAGGAAGCGCAATCCATATCCGTCGGCGCCCTGGCCATCGCCCCCAGCGATCCCAACATCATATATATAGGTACCGGCCAGCCTGAGCAGGCCCGCTATGACGTGGTGGACGGCGACGGCATGTACCGTTCCGACGATGCCGGCCAGACCTGGAAATCCATCGGTCTCACCGACACTCGCCACATCGGCCGCATCTGGGTGGATCCCAAGGATCCCGGCGTAGTGGTGGTGGCGGCCTTGGGCCACGCCTTCGGCCCGAACGAGCAGCGCGGCGTGTTCCGCAGCGAGGACGGCGGCCAGCACTGGAGCCGCGTCCTGTATGTGGATGCGAATACCGGCGCCATCGACTTGGCCACCGACCCCTCGCAGCCCGGCGTGATGTTCGCTGCCACCTGGCAGGGGCGCTCCTGGCCCTGGCTCTCCTATTTCATGCCCCAGGAGGGCCCCGGCAGCGGCATCTGGAAGTCCACGGACAGCGGCAAGACCTGGACGCGCCTCACCGGTAAAGGCTTGCCGGACGGTTCCCTGGGCCGCATCGGCCTCGCGGTGGCGCCGGGAAGCAACGCACAGCGCGTGTATGCGCTGATCGAGGCGGCTGACGAGGACCACACCGGTCTGTACCGCTCTGACGACGGCGGCGCCCACTGGAAAGGCCTCGGCAGCGCTGGCCTCGTGAGTGCCTATTTCGATCGCATGGCGGTCGATCCCAAGGATCCGGACACGCTCTTCGTCATGAACCGCTCCGTGGCCAAGTCCACCGACGGCGGCAAGAGCTTCAAGTGGGTCAAGGGCGCCCCTGGCGGTGATGACTACCACTTCATCTGGATCAATCCCCTGGATGACACCCACATGGTGCTGGCCAGTGACCAGGGCACCACCGTCACCGTGGATGGCGGCAAGACCTGGTCCCAGTGGTACAACCAGCCCACCGGCCAGTTCTATCACGTCACCACTGACAACCGCTTCCCATACCACATCTATAGCGGCCAGCAGGATAGCGGCACTGTCGAGACTGAGAGCAGCAGTGATTTCGGCGAGATCAGTTTCCGCGACTGGAACCCGGTGGGCGGCGACGAGCGCAGTTACGTGGTGCCGGATCCGGGCGACCCTAACATCGTCTACGTGGGTGGTCTGGGCGGACACATCTCCCGCTTCGACAAGCACACGGGTCAGGTGCAGAACATCACCGCCACGCCGCTGGCGGGCTATGCGCGCCGACCCACCACTGTGAAGTATCGCTATACCTGGTTCTATCCCCTGGTGGCGGACCCGCACAAGTCCCACACCCTGTACGTGGGTTCCCAATATCTGTTCAAGACCACCGATGGCGGCCTGCATTGGAAACAGCTGGGCGGCGACCTCACCGGGACCGATGTCAAGAAAGCCAGCGGCTGTGGCGGCGATGCCTTCACCCTGGAGCAGGCGCGCTATTGCGGCTTCGGCGCCATCTTCACCATCGCGCCTTCACCGGTGAAGGATCCGGTGGTCTGGGTCGGCACCGACGATGGCTTGGTGCAGCTCACCCGTGACGGTGGCAAGCACTGGCAGGACGTCACGCCTCCCAACATCCCTTTCTATGGGCGAGTGAACCAGGTGGAAGCCTCCCCCTGGGATGCGGCTAGTGCTTACGTGGCTGTGGATATCCATCGTCAGGACAAGTTCCAGCCTTACGCCTATCGCACCCACGACTATGGTAAGACTTGGACACCTATCGTGGACGGCATTCCCTCCGATCAGTTCATCTATGTGGTGCGCCAGGACCTGAAGGAACCGAAGTTGCTGTACGCCGGTACCAATGCCGGTGTGTACGTCTCCTTCGATGATGGAGACCATTGGCAGCCCTTGCAGGCCAACCTGCCGAACGTGCGGGTGCGTGACCTCACCCTGCATGGCGATGACCTCATCGCTGCCACCCACGGTCGTTCGCTCTGGGTCTTGGACGATGTGGCACCGTTACGGCAGGTGGAGAGCAGCCTCTTGAGCGAGAGCGGGCAGCTATTCGAGCCGGCCATCGCTGTGCGGGTACGCCGTGATGAGAACAAGGACACGCCGCTGCCGCCGGAAGTACCGGCCGGCGAGAATCCCCCGGAAGGCGCGATCCTCGATTACTGGCTCGGCAAGGACATACAGGGTCCCGTGAGCTTGGAGATCGACGATGCCAAGGGCCGCCTAGTGCGGCGCTTCGCCAGCGATGCGCCTGTCGTGAAGCTCGACACCGATCTTTACTTCACTGATGCCTGGCTCTCGGCGCCGGAGAAGCTCGACGGCACGCCGGGTGCTCATCGCTTCGTCTGGGACCTGCGCTATGCGCGGCCGCCGGCTCTAGGCTATGACTATTCCATCGCTGCGGTGTTCGAGAAGGGCGGAGCAATCCTGCCTCAGGGGCCGCTGGTGCTGCCCGGCATCTACACAGTCAAGCTGAGCGCCGGCGGCAAGACCTGGAACCAATCCCTCAAGGTGGTGTTGGATCCGCGGGTCCAGCCCAAGCAAGCCAAGGTCGCCTTGCCTCAGCAGTTGGATCTGGAACGGCAGATGGGTGCCGCCATGGCCGAGAGCTATAGCGGGTATCAGACTCTCAAGACCCTGCGGGATGCCATCGCAGGCTTGAAACCCAGCCTCGATGCCACGAAAGAGTCAGCCTTGCTGACTTCACTGACGGACTTGGACGCCAAGGCCGCGCAGTTGCAGGATAAGGCGCCTCAGCATGGCAACTTCAGCGCCATCAACGGTGCCTTGGTGAGTCTCGACAATGAGGTGGATGATGGCGACCGTTCGCCACCAGCGCAGTATCGGGCTTCCTACAAGGAATACCGTGAGTTGCTGGATGATGCGATGCAGCGCTTGCGTGCATTGCAGGCTCAGGATGTCGCTACAGTGGATGCGGCCCTCAAGGCGGCCGGTCATCCGGGATTGCCGAAGAGCACACCATGAGGATCGCAGCGGAGATACTCGTCCTGCTGACCGCGCTCCTGCACGTGTACTTCCTGGTGCTGGAGATGTTCCTCTGGGACAAGCCTTATGGCCGGCGCGTATTCAGCTTAAGCCCTGAGAAGGCGGCTGCCACCAAAGTGCTGGCAGCGAACCAGGGCCTATACAACGGCTTCCTGGCGGCGGGCCTGCTATGGGGTCTGTGGTTGGGGGAGGGGGGTAGACCGGTGCTGGTCTTCTTCCTGCTCTGGGTCTTCCTGGCCGGCATCTTCGGCGGCCTCACCGCCAGCCGGCGCATCCTGCTGGTCCAGGCCCTACCGTCCATGCTTGCCCTGGGCTGCCTGCTGGCACCCTGACCCCCTCTGGAATCAGGGGGTAGGGCCATCTGGCCCGCGTTCACTATATATAGGTGGATCGAGGGGATGGTGGGCGGTACAGGGCTTGAACCTGTGACCTCTGCCGTGTGAAAGCAGCGCTCTACCAGCTGAGCTAACCGCCCCTTCGAGGGAGCCCAATTGTACGGACAGGTCTGGAACCGGTCAAATTGGGGCCAAGAAGCTTAAGTAGCACTTCCATGCACTTAGCCTATCCCTTGATTCCTAAAGCTATTCGGTTCAGCCGATTTCCATCGTCCAGTATCCCCCGATCAGAGCGCGGATTCGTTTTGGAAGCGAACGATTCAGCTCATCTCGTGACGCGCCAGATGTTGCGGCGAAGCGGCATTAGCACTGTGCAAAGATTCAATCGAACAAAAAATCACCGTTCAACTTGATGAAGCATCTTCGCTTCCACAACTAACTCACCGATTTATCGAAGGATTTATTTTTTCGCTGATTTTCATTCGCACTCATGAGGTTGCCTTAAGTATTTGCGAAATCTAACTAACACCGCGAACCTAAATTATTTTGTCATCTGCTCTACCTACAATATTTCCTGTCGCCGCTATTTTTTCTGAAAGCATATGTTAGATTGATTCAAGACTTTGATGTGATGCGAACGTGCGCGTGGGGCACAACGTGCGCGCGATGAGAGCGAAAACAAGCTTGAAATCACGACGAGGGTGGGGGTTAAGCGTGAAGGTCCTGCTTGCAGTATCGCTTGCAGAGTTTGCCGTACCGGCAGGTGCGGCGACGCCCGCGTCTGTCACTCCCGCGGCACCCACGCCCGGTCAGATCGAATCCACGCTGCCGACTCAACCTGCGCTTCCACAGATTAAATCTGCGCCGCACACCACGACGCCGCCGCCTGCTGCCACTGAAGTCGCGCCGGGCGGTCCCACCGTCACTGTCACTGCGTTCGACATCACCGGCAACACCGTACTTGACGAATCCGATTTGCAGGCGCAAGTGGCGTCGTACGTCGGCAAGGACCTCACGCTCGCCGAGCTCTACAAGGTCGCTGACGTGCTGACGCGCTACTACCAGGCGCACGGTTACGGCATCGCCCGCGCCACGCTGCCGCAACAGCGGTTGAGTGGCGGTCACGTCATCATCCAGATCGTCGAAGGCCGCATCGGCAGCATCAGTGTCGAAGGCAACACCCGCACCCGTACCGGCACGGTCCTGAAGCAGGCTTCGGCCGTGAGGAGCGGGGATATCTACACCGATTCGGCCATGGACCGTGCCGCGCTGCTGGTGAACGACCTGCCCGCGGTGCAAGCCCAGGCGGTGTTGGCGCCCGGCGCTGATTTCGGCACCACCGACCTCACCTACAAGGTGACCGAAGACCCGGAGTATTCCGGCCAGCTCTCGCTGGACGACTACGGTCGCGCCGACGTGGGCCGCTGGCGCCTCAACGCCGAAGCCTACGTCAACAGTCTCACCGGCAACGGCGATCGACTTACGGCGGACCTCACCCACACTGAAGGCAACCTGCTGAACTTCGGCGGACTGGACTACAGCCTGCCGCTTGGCACGCCCGGCGGCCGCTTGAACGCCGGCTATAACCAATCTGAATACCAGGTCGCCGGTAGCTTCTCCAAGCTGGGCTTGAGCGGCAGCAGCAAGAACGCCAACCTGGGCTACCAGTTCCCCGCGATCCGCAGCCACGCAGACAGCCTGTACTGGGGCATCGGTTTCCAACATGAGAGCGGCGAGAGCGACGCCAAAGGCAAGCTCGTCACCGAGAGCAACCTTAACCTCGCGCAGCTCACCGGCTTCTATACCGCCAGCCATGACGACGGCAGCAGTTACAACCTGAGCGGCAGCTTCGCCAGCAACGGTGAGCACAACGACGGCCTGCGCAGCTACGCCGAGCGCGCCCGTATCGAACTGGACGCGGGTTATGGAAAACCCTTCGCCGGGGCATGGACCTTCATCGCCAGGGGCGCCGGCGAGTGGTCTCCCGATCCTCTGGCAGACACCGAGAAATATTCCCTGGGTGGTCCCGACAGCGTCCGCGGCTT
>DASYCJ010000125.1:0-10585 GCA_036500225.1 Gammaproteobacteria bacterium | reverse complement strand
GTCGTGTTGTTGGTCGTGGTCGTCGTCGTCGTGGTGCTTTGGTCAGTGTCCGCTGCGAACGCCGCAGGCGCCGCCACCGCAGACACCGCTCCCGCCACTAGCGCGAGTCGCACGGCCTTGCTGATCTGGTTGCTGTTCATCCGAGACTCCTAGAAAAAATTAAGAGTTGGAACCCGAACTCCCCTGGACGCTTTAACGCGTCTCCGAGGCCCTAAAGGCGGCAGGCTGAAAACCCCCTACCCCTTTGAGACGTATGAATACTAGCACAGTTAAATTAGATTGGAAGGTGTTTGTTGCTGTTACGAAACACCTTCCCGTCCGCTATCCCAATACAGCCGGGGCTCTGCGGGGCCAGTGTGAGGACCGTTGCTGTATTGCAACAAACAGGGCCCCGAAACTGTGGCGCCGTTGCCCCAATGGGAGTCTTTTAGACGCTGCGGGAATTTCGGGTACACTGTCGCCGCCCTCAGCCACAGCTCTGTCACATAGATAGTTATGGCCATGTCTCCGCCCGTTGCCTCTCCGACCCCCATGCCCGATGCCGCCCGCCGCCTCCATGCCCAAGGCCTGGAACGGGTGGGTTTTGGTGATCTGGAGGGGGCCCGCCAGCTTTTCAGCCAGGCTCTGGCTGCGGGGGGTGGCGCGGAAAGCCATTGCCAACTGGGTATCTGCCTTAGAACCCTCGGCCAGAACGCTGAAGCCGAAGCGGAGTTCCGGGCGGCCCTGGCTGAGTCCCCTTCTCTCATGCAGGCCTGGTTCGGCCTGATATTCATGCTTAGGGAGACCGGCCGCCGGCTGGCAGCCCAGGAACAACTGAACCTGATGGCCGAGCAGTATGCCGGCAACTTGGATGTTTTACATAAAATTGGCGGCCTCATGGGCGATCTCTCCTTCTATAAGGAGGCGTCTACCATCTATGAGTCGATCCTCAAGGCTGAGCCTGAAGCCCGGAACTACCAGCGCATCGGTCAGTACTATCAGAAGCTCGGCAGATATGAGGACGCCGATGTGGCCTTCCTGGCTGCCATCGACGGGAATCCCAATTTGGGTTCCGCCTACCTGCTGATGGCCAACAACCACCGCTTCGGTACGGACGCGGGAGACGTGGCCACGCGCACCCGTTTCGAGGCAGCACTCCAGAGCCGCGGCCTAACCCCGGACACCGAAGCCAACATCCATTTCGCATTGGGCAAGATCAATGACGACCAGGCCCGCTATGACATCGCCTTCCACCATTTCGAGAGAGGCAATAGACTGCGCTCCAAAGCGGACAGCTTCGATGCACAGCAATGGCTGATCTTCGCCCGCGACTTGCGGCGCCGGCAGGAGGCCTATCCTGATCGGGTCTCGCCACTCGCCAAAGGCGCAGCTACGCCCCTGTTCGTGGTGGGCATGCCGCGCAGCGGCACCACCCTGGTGGAACGCATACTGGGAAGCCATCCCAAGGTGCGCGGCATGGGAGAGACGCGCTGGATTGCAGAGCTGGTGGGACAAGTGACTGCGCGCACCGGCGCCGATTTCCCGCAATTCCTGGATCTCCTGAGCGAGACCCAATTCGGTGAACTGCGTGCGGCGTACCTGCGGCGTTGGCCCGAACGCGATCAAGACACCACATATATGGTGGACAAGAATCCGCTGAACTTCATCTATCTCGGCCTCATCGCCCGGATGTTCCCTTCGGCGCGCATCGTGCACGTGCGGCGCGAGCCGCGTGACACCTGCGTCTCGGTCTACTTCCAGAACTTCGCGAACACCACCGCCAATAGCTACGCCTACGACTTGCAGGACATCGGCCACTTCTATAAAGGCTATCAGGAAGTCATGCAGCACTGGCAGAAGGTCCTGCCGGAAGGCATGCTGCACGAGGTCAGCTACGAGACCTTAGTGGCCAACCAGGAGCACGAGACCCGCCGCTTGGTGAAGGCGCTGGGCCTGCCATGGGACAAGGCCTGCCTCGACTTCCAGGATCTGCCGGATGACATCTCGACTGCCAGCGTGTGGCAGGCGCGCCAGCCTCTGTATGACCTGGCGATCGACCGCTGGCGCCATTATGAGCAACACATCCAGCCCCTGCTGGACGTGCTCGCCGCCCGTTGATCGGATTCCAGAGACCGCCTGTCGATGTCCGGCACACAACCTACACCTGCGCAGCGGGCATTGATTGGCAGAGCCGTCGGCCTGCAGCAGCGCGGTGACTATGCCGCCGCCGAGAAGATCTATGCCGAGGTACTCGCCGCTGATCCCAGGCAAGCCGATGCACAACAGTTCATGGCGCTCCTAGCGTTCCAGACAGGGCGCGAGGCGCTGAGCGAGATCCACATGCGCCGCGCGCTGGAACTGGCGCCGGGCCGCCCCGATTTCCACTTCAACTACGGCAACATGCTCTTCAAGAGCCGCCGGCCACAGGAGGCCGCCCAGGCTTTCCAGCGGGCTGTGGATATCAATCCCGACATGACGGATGCCTGGTGGGGTTTGGGCGAAGTACTCCACTCCCTGAATCATGACGCGCATGCGACAGTGTGTTTCCAGCATGTCCTGGAGCAGCAGCCGGAACGCGTGCCGGCCTGGCACGCCATCGGAGAATGTCTCCAAAGCCTCGGCCTGAACCGGGAGGCTATCGCGGCCTATCAAGGTGGCCTGCAGCGCGCACCGAACGACCCGGAGCTGCATCTGGCCCTGCTCACAGCGCTGATCGATGCGCGCCTTGATGCCGAAGTCGACGCCGCTTTCGCCCGCTTATTCAGCTTGGCGCCCAAGATGCCGGAGGTGTACTACACCCAGGGTGTCTGGCTAGCGAACAGAGGCGACTTCGAGGCGGCGCGCGCCGCGCTCAAGACCGCTCTGGAATTGAATCCCGACTACTACCAGGCCGCCCTCTACTATAGCTACGTGACGCCCTTGAAGCTCGACGACCCTGCGGTGTTGCGTCTGCTCGAACGCGCGGAACGGGATGAGTGGGACGATCCAGGCCAGGGTTCCAACGTGCATTTCGCCCTGGGCTATGTATTGGATAAGAACAAGCAGTACGACGAGGCCTTCCAGCACTACCTGGAAGCGAACCGCTTGCACCGGCAACGCCTCGACTACTCAACGGCCGCCCAACGCACGCTGCAAGAATCCATGCAGCAGGCCTTCGATGCCGCGTTCTTCGCTCGCGCAGCGCGCGTCGCCAGCCGTTCGGACAAGCCATTGTTCATCGTGGGCATGCCCCGTTCCGGCACCAGCATGCTGGAACAGATGCTGTCTAGCCATCCGCTCGTACACGGCGGCGGCGAGATGACATTCCTGCACGCGGAACTGCGCCGGCGCCTGGGTCCCAGGGCCCAGGACGACTTCGCCGGCGGGGTCTTGGGCCTCCGGGACGCTGAATTGGCAGAAGTGGCGGCAGGACTGGTCGCGTACATGGATCAGATGGCCCCGACGGCAAGACGCGTAACCGACAAGATGCCTTCCAATTTCATGCTGGTCGGGCTGCTGCACGCCTTATTCCCTCGCGCGCACATCATCCATTGCATCCGGGACCCCCTGGATACCTGCACCTCATGCTTCACGACGAGCTTCAAACACGGCCATAAGTTCACCAACGACCTCAAGGAACTGGGCGAATATCACCGGCTCTATCAGGAGAACATGGCGCATTGGCGTAAGGTGCTGCCGCCCGGGACACTCTACGAGATACGTTACGAAGATCTGGTGGCGGACACCGAGACACAATTGCGGCGGCTGCTGGAGTTCTGCGGTCTCGAGTGGGACCCGGCCTGCCTGAATTTCCAGGAGAACCAGCGGGCCGTGAGTACCGCAAGCGTCTTCCAGGTGCGTCAGCCCATCTATGCCTCGGCAGTCGGCCGCTGGAAGAACTACGCCACGCATCTGGGACCGCTGATGGAAGCCCTCGGATTGCATGGCTTGGTATAATCGCTCCTTCGATCCACCTAACCTAAAGATTTCAGCACATGGCAACGCAGCCCTCCTCCCGTCCGGCCCTGGAACAAGCCCTGCTCACCTTTGAAGACAGCGTCGAAGGGCGCAAAGCGGTTCTTGAGAATTTCCTCTCCAGCCGCGTGTGGGTGTTGTTGGACCAACCCTGGGATGGCCGGTCCTTGCCCAGCGTGGAGATGAAGCTCCTATTCGTGAGCGATGGAGAGAACCTCGAGCAAGCCATGCTCGCGGTATTCACCGACCGTGCCAGAGCTGAAGCTGCCGCGCCCGCGATGGGCGAGTTCCGCCATGCCGTGGAAGCAGACTCGCAGTGGACCTTGCTCGCGGTGCCCAAGGCCGCGGGAGTGCGCATCAACCCTAATTCGGAGCCGAGCTTCCGCATCCTGCCGGAACTCACCATCGAACTGCGCAAGATGGTCGAGGTCCGACTGGCCCGTTCACAGGCGAACAATCCGTCCAGCCCGCCTATAAGGTCCCGCTAATATGAGCGTGCCCATGACTGATACCGCAGCTGTCATCAACGCCGACATCGACAAAGCGATCGATGCTTTTGAGGCCGGTGACATCGTCGCCGCCATGTCGCATGCACACCGTCTGCTACTCCAGTTCCCAGAAGACGTGAAGGTACTGGGCTTCGCCGCTGCCTTGAACGTGGCTGACAAGCGCTATGTCGATGCCAGCACCCTCTATAACAGGCTATTGGCGGCTGCCCGCTCCCCCAAAGATGAAGCCACGGCATGGACCGGCTTGAGCAAGATCGCGAGCCTGACGAGCAACCTGGACGCCGCTGAAGAAGCGGCACGACGCGCCATGTTGCTCGACTCCAATAGCGTCCAGCCAGCTCTCGATTTCGCCGACGTGCTGTTGACCCGCGGCAAGATAGATTCCTCGATCGAAGTGCTACGCAGCACCATCAGCCGCTTCCCGAAAGAGCCGAACCCCTGTGTGATCCTAGGCAATGCGCTGCTGAAGAGCGGCAGGCAGAAAGATGCCTTGGTGATGTACGACATGGCCCTGAAGCGAGATCCCAATTCATCGTCTGCGCACTTCAACGCATCCATCGCGCTCACTATGCTTGGCAAGCTCGATGCGGCCCGCACAGCCTGCGAGAACGCCCTCAAGATCGCACCCGACATGGCGGTGTACTACCAGCTGGCCAACCTCGGCGCGCTCGGCGTGGACGATCCGCGTGTCCCGAAACTCGAATCACTGCTGCAAGACCCGAAGGCGCCTGCCGAGACGCGTATCGATGCTGGCTTCGCCTTAGCGAAATCGTTCGATGACGCCGGCGACGCGGCACGTGCGTTCCCGTACCTGCAGCAAGCCAATAACCTGAAGAGATCGACCCTGGACTACGACATCGCCCAGGATCGTGAACGTGTGAGTCGCATCATCGCCCTGTTCACCAAGGACTTCCTGCGGCGCTTCGCCACCGTCAGCCCCTCGACACTGGCGCCGATATTCGTGCTGGGGATGCCGCGTTCAGGCACCACCTTGCTGGAGCAGATGCTCGCGGGCCATTCCCAGGTGCGGGCTGGCGGCGAGTTGCCATACATGCCGGAGATCGCCAGGAGCATGGGCATAGCTTGGGGATCACGGGGCGAGGCCTCGCCCGGCAGCGATGAACAGGTCACGGCGGACCTGCGGCGGGCGATAGCGGAATACACCGAAGCCACGCGCACCGCGCAGATGAACACAGCGCGCTTCACGGACAAGTTGCCGGGGAACTTCATGTTCATCGGCCTCATCCACCTGATGTTCCCAGCAGCGAGCATCATCCATTGCCGCCGTGATCCGGTGGATACCTGCCTCAGCAACTACCAGCGCTTGTACAGTTCCGACGTGCCCTATAGCTACGACTTGGCGGAACTCGGCCAATATCACCGCCTGTACCAGCAGCTCATGCGCCACTGGGAAACGGTGTTGCCGCCCGGGCGCATCCTGGACGTGGATTACGAGGCCATGGTGGCGAACTCTGAGCATGAACTGCGCAGGGTGCTGGCTTTCTGCGGGCTCGAATACGAAGCTTCCTGCCTCGATTTTCAGAACGTATCCAGAGGTGTCAGCACCGCAAGCTCGGTGCAAGTGCGCAAGCCGCTCTACGACACCTCGGTACATCGCTGGAAACGCTACGCTGCGGACCTTGGGCCCCTCATGAAAGCACTGGGCATCGATCCCGAGAAGCCTTGAGGTTCAAGCACCGCGCCGCTGTGTCAACACCTGACGCATGCGGCTGAGTTCGTCGTTCTCGGGGACCACGGCGAAGAAACTCACGGCGATGTGCCGGCCGCTGGAACTGACCTGATGGAACCAACCCGCCGGCAGGAACAGCATGTCTCCCGCCTCGATATCCACGTCCATGCGCGTCGGCTCGGCCTTTGCATAGAGCGGGAAGCGGCCATGGTCCGGTTCCTGGATATCCACCTGCGATAGATGCGGCATACCCGAGAGGGTCGTATAGCGGATGATGCCGTTGGATTCGACACTCAGCAATTGCCCGCGGGTATAGAGGTTGGGAGCCTGCTCCGGGGGGAACAGCGTGAAATGCTTGCGCCCTTCCACCACCACGTACAGGTTGTCGTTGAAGTCATGATGCAGGGGCGTGATGATGGCCTGCTCGCTGTTGCCCATCCACAAGTTGACGCAACGCAGCGGCAGATCTTTGAAATACGGCGGGATCGAGAAGTCGCCGATCAACTGCAGGAGCGGCGGTTCGATGACCTTGTCGGTCTGCAGGTTCAGGTAGATGCGATCATCGCCCGCGGGCTTGACCATCACCTGACGCAGGAAGTCGGCGAACTGCATCGGCATGTAGGCGGAACTCTCGGCGCTGAATCGCCCGCCGCCGCGCTTCTGCACCACCACCTGCTGTGAGCCGGCCTTGTTGGCAAGATATTCGTTTGTCCACAGCTGTGTCTGCCAGCCGAGCCGCGAGAGCGCCCGGGTACGGATCACCACGGGCCGGCGCCGGGTGTGGTAGTCGAGATAGAAATCTTCCAGAGGAAGGGGGAAGTCCACGCGTTCGACGGGCATGCGGTGACGGCTCCCTAATGAGTGACCGATGATATCAGCCCTATCTAAATGGTGCCCCGGGACGGAGTTGAACCGTCGACCTTGCGCTTAGGAGGCACACGCTCTATCCAACTGAGCTACCGGGGCCTCTGAATCTTCCCGACAAATACAAAGCCGGGCACAAGGCCCGGCTTGGAAGCAGTTGGTGGAGCGGAGGAGGATCGAACTCCCGACCTTCGCATTGCGAACGCGACGCTCTCCCAGCTGAGCTACCGCCCCGAAACTTGCGGCGCAATTTTAGCATCCCGGACCACAGGCCGCCACTTGGAACCGTAGATCGGGAACGGAATAAAGGCATTCTGTAGCGGGTAAAACTTGTTATGGTCCGGGACACCGTAAGATACTTAGGATGTAGCCATGGCCGGCTTGCCTCGAGTTTTCCTGGACCCCACTGATGCTGCCCCTCCCCGGAAAAATCCTGGCATCCGTGTGCTTGGGCTTGGGCCTTCTGGCGGCATGCCAGGCTGAGCCTGCGCAACCCGCCTCCGCGAAGATCGATCCCCAAGTCTCGGCGGCGGCACAAGCGCTGAGCCACGGCGGATCCACACGAGCACGTACCGATGCCCAAGGTCGATTGCTCGTGTACATATATGTGACCGATACAGGGGCAGATACTCTGCGGCGCCTCGCAGCCGCCGGCCTCATCGGCGCACAGACCAACCAAGAGACAACAATCGTACAAGGCTGGATCGCACCGGCTGCCCTCAAACCCCTGGCAGGCCTGAGCTGCGTCAAAGTCATCACCCTGCCCCGCTACGCCGTACCTCGCTGACGGAAATGCACTCATGAAAACATCCCCCCACCTGTCATGCCCAGTTTTTCTGGCCGCGTTGCTGATTTCTCCGCTGCTCGCGCAGGCTGCGACCCCCACCCAGCTCTCCTCGCGGTTGGATAAGCGCCTGACCGAAGCGGCGACGGCTGCCGAGCAACACCAGGAGGCGCCGCTCAGAGATGCGGCGCTGTTGCGCCAGGCCAATAGGACAATCTCGATCATCGAGCCACATTGGAATGCGCAAGGGCAGGTACAGGTGTACCTGCATTTCGACCGCGACGGCGCGCCGCCTGACGCAGAGCAGCTGGCTGCGCTCGGGGCAACGGGCATCGTAATCAGTCAGCGTTTGGGCGTGATACAGGCATGGGTGCCTGCAGCGGAACTCTCGGCGGCTGCGGACCTGCCGGGAGTCCTTCGGGTCGGACTACCACGCTATGCCCTGCCCAAGCGGGCGCCTGCCATAGGACCTGTCTATGCCACGGGGTCCGTGGATACTCAGGGCGATTCTCTGCTGCACGCTTCCGCTTTCCGCAGGGCCACCGGCGTCACGGGCAAGGGTGTGACGGTTGGCGTGATCTCCGACGGCGATCAGCACATCGCCGACTCGCAGAAGAGCGGTGACTTGCCGCAGAACATCTGGAATGATCCCAAGGATGCAGGCGGAAAGAACAACTTCTCCATAGCTAGTACCGGCGATGAAGGCACGGCCATGATGGAAATCGTCTACGACCTGGCGCCTGGCGTAGACCGCTTGGGTTTCTGCGGGCCCCAGACCTCGATGGATTTCATCACGTGCCTGGACGACTTCAAGACCAGCATCTCACCCAAGGTGATCGTGGATGACTTAGGCTTCCCGGGCGGTGCGATGTTCTCCGACGACGACTTCATGACCGCGGTAGCGAGCTTCGCCAAGGACAATCCCTCGATCCACCTCGTGACTGCAGCCGGCAACGATGGTACTGGTTTCTGGCAAGGGGATTGGGCGCCTATGCCGGTGAGCACTACCGTGAACGGCATCTTCTATACACAAGCCCAGAACTTCGACGCCAGCGGCAGCCCCAATCCTTATCTGCACATCCAAGGCAATACCGGTGACACGCTGTCCTATGTAGTGGAGTGGGCAGACCCCTGGAACGACGGCACGAAGAAGAATGACCCAAACGACTACGATGTGGTGGTGTTCGATTCCAATACCGGAAGCGGCATCCCGGTAGCGTGCAACCAGGGTATCAACATCGGCCCGACCGGCAACGGCACCAAGTGCAACCAGCACAATACATCCAGCACCACGAGCCCTGGGCCGACACCGGTGCAGGGCAATTCTTGGACTGCCAGCCAGACTGACTATTATCTCGAAGTGTTCTACAGCCACGGCAACCCATCCGCGCACATCAAGATTCTAGTATTCGACAACCAGGCGTCTCAGGTACAGCTGACTCCGTCCACAGAAGGCAGTATCTATGGTCACGCCGCCTTGGCGGATTCCGTCGAGACCACCGCAGGTGCGATCTTCTCCGGCGACTTGAGCCTGCAAAGCTTCAGCTCCACCGGGCCGGTGGAGATGGGCACCACCGGACAGACCATCACCCATGTCATGAAGCCCGATTTCGTGGCGCCGGATGGCGTCGACGTCACCGGTGCCGGTGGGTTCCAGACGCCGTTCTTCGGTACCTCGGCAGCGGCCCCCCACATCGCGGGTCTGATGGCCCTGATGCTCTCGGGCTATCCGGGGCAGTCGCCTTACAACCTACTCAAGGAATCGGCCACGCCGAGTGGTGTGCCCAATGGAGAATTCGGCCATGGCCTGCCGGACCTGCAGACCTTGCTGGATGAAGGGCGCTTCCCGACACCGACCGTGACTATCACCGCTCCGGCCGATCATGCATCCCTGACCGTGGACCAGCGGCAGACGTTCACCGGCACCTGCTCGACCCACGGCGCAGGCACCGCGAACTACGACTGGAATTTCGGCTCAAACTCGGGGATAGCAGACGCTAAGGCAGCTACCGCTCACGTCACTTTCAAGAAGACCGGGACTTATACCGTGACCTTGACCTGTGCGGCTCAGGCCGTATCTGGCACTGCTAGCGTCACCGTGGCAGTGACGACGCCTTCTTCCGGCGGCGGCGAGTTCGATCTCTTGAGTCTGCTGGCCTTAGGCTTGGTGTGGCTGCGTCGCCGACGTTGATCGCCCGGTTACAGTTGTGAAAAGAGAAGGGGCGCTTCGGCGCCCCTTCTTCATCTCGAGGATCACCGCCGTTCAGCCACCGTTGACCGGGGGGCGGCCCACGGAATAGTGGGTCATGCCCTGGGAGCGCATGGCCGCCGGGTCGTAGACATTCCGGCCATCGAACACCACTGGGTTCTTGAGCAGCTTCTTGATCTCATCGAAGTCAGGACTGCGGAATTGGGTCCACTCGGTGATGACCACAAGGGCGTCGGCGCCCTTGAGGCAATCCATCTGCGCTTCGCAGAGTTCAAGCAAAGGCTGGGATGGATAGATGCGGCTGGCTTCATGCATGGCAGCGGGATCGAAGGCGCGCACCTTTGCACCCTCCTTCCAGAGCGCCTCCATTAACACGCGGCTCGGGGCTTCGCGCATGTCATCAGTGTTGGGTTTGAAGGCCAGGCCCCAGAGGGCGATGGTCTTACCCTTGAGGGTGCCTCCGAAGTGTTTGTGTACCTTCTGGAACAGGGTCTCTTTCTGGCGGCGGTTAAGCTCTTCCACCGCGTTCAGCAACACCGGCTCATAGCCAGACTTGCTAGCGGTGCGGGTCAGGGCCGAGACGTCCTTGGGGAAGC
>DASYCJ010000124.1:0-55637 GCA_036500225.1 Gammaproteobacteria bacterium | reverse complement strand
CGGTGCGGGTGGCCCTCCATTCCACGTTGTTGTTCGTATAAGTGAATGCTACGCAGTCACTGCCGACATCAGCCTCGATCTCCCATCCGACCCCGAGCTTGGCACGCAGGCCCGGGCTAACGTCATAGTCGCTCTGATCCGCAGGCTGTTGTCTCCACATTCAGGTCGCCCGCCCCTATGCGGAACAACACGTCGACCGACTCGCTGGCGGGGAAGTCAACCCACGTGCGCGCTGACGCGCCGCAGCCCCATATCACCCACAGACTCGGTGCCGAAACTCATGATTGGGGGACTCAGAAGTTGGCGCGCAACGAGATCAGCCATTCCCTCCAGCCGTCATAGCTGCTGGATTGGTATTCGAGTCCCACACCGAGCCATGATATGAGCCGCCGCGATCAACAGAGCGGCGAATATCCCTTTCATGAGGCATCCCACCATGGGAACATGGTGCGGTGCAACAGACAAGGGATCAGGGCTTGGCGGGCAGTAGCGGAGTGACCGCTTTCTCCAGGCTCGCCATCGTCACCGGCGTCCCACCGGGCCAGAGCCTGGCGCGGATCACGCCGTCGGCGTCGATCACATAGGTGATGGGCAAGACTCGCGGCTGGTGGAAGTTATTGGTGGGTGCGGTCGCCGCCATGAGCGCCGGATAGCTGAAGGCCGCCATCACCTTCTTCACCTCGGCCGCATCTTCCGGATCGTCCTCATCCAGGCCCACCACCGTGACACCCCGCGCGGCATACTGCTTGGCGAAGCCGTCCAAGGCTGGCATCTCTTCGCGGCAGGGCCCGCACCAAGTAGCCCACAGGTTCAGTACCACTACCTTGCCTTTGAACGCAGCGAGGTCGAAGGGCTTGCCATCCACGGTCGTGCCCTTGAGCGCCGGCACGCTGTCACCCACGCCCAGTGCGGCAGCGGCTGGCAGCCACAACAGGGCGAGGGACAAAAAGAGGGCGCGCATATTCAGAAACTATACGACAGGATGAGCTTGTACTGTTCCCGGCCTACCAGCTGGTTGCCGTTCACGTCTTGATACATAGGGAATTCCACATCGCCGTAGAAGTGCACCCGGCCCACGTCCAGCTCAAGCCCGGGCGCGGCCAGGAAGCGCAGGTAGCCCGTATCCGGCGGGTCTGCGTTCACGCCGGTGTCGTGCAGGCGGTCAGACATGAGCAACTGCAGCACCGGCGCCAGGGTGGTGTCGCGGCCGAATTGCCAGCCGCTGTAGTAAGCGCCAGCGGCTGCGTCCAGTTCGTTGCCCGGCCGGTAACCCAGGCGTTGGGTGAAGGCGCGGTCGTAGTGGGCCTGGGCGAAACCGGTCCAGGTATTGTCCGCGTTCAGGCTCGTCTGCTTGTAGAGGCCGAGCAGGAGATCGGTAGTGCCGGTGCCAATGGACGTATCGCGGTCTATACCTTTATAGGTGTAGTCGCCGGTGGCGAGCTTGAGTCCAAAGGACAGGCCGGTGGACATGTCGTCCGAGAGGCCGGTGTACATGGCCATGATGCGGATGTCTCCCAGCGCGTCATGGTGGAAGCTCTCCGGACCGCCGCTGTCAGCGGTGATGAACAGCCGGTCCGTATAGGGCACTTCCAGGTTCAAGCCCCAGTCACGGTCGAACATGTATTGCAGGCCCGCGGTGTAGAAGTCCGAGCGCACGTCCTTGTCGTCGTTATCCGCCGCCGGTGCCGAGGAGGTGCCGCTCCAGTTCTGGGTCTGATTCAAGAGATCGTATTCCAGGAAAGCGGTGCCCCCCGGGCCGTTGGGCAGCAGCGCGCTGGTACCTACCGCAAACACCCCGCAGCCACAGGCGCAAGCGTGGGCCTCGCTGGCAGCGAGCAGGGACAAGGTGAGGACTGACAGACACAGGGCAAGACAGCGCATAGGGACCTTTCTCGAGCGGCGGGGACTATAGAGGATTCGGGCGGCCAGATAAACCCCGGCGCGCTATGCTAAAGCTTGGTCATAGTTCCCGAAGGAACCGCCATGCACCGCAGCCTATTCCTGTTCCCGGGTATATTCCTGTGCTTGGGTGCACAGTCTGCCCTGGCCGATGGCCCAGTGGGGCTCGACGCCTTGAGCGCCTACGCCGGCACCTGGAAGACCGAGATCCATAATCTGGACACGCCTTACAGCAAGAAGAGCGACAGCAGTTACGAGTTGCGTAACGATTGCTGGCGCAGCGCTGGGTTTTACGCCTGCGACCAGTTCGTGGGGGGAGACTCCAAGGCGTTCCTGGTATTCACCTATGATCCCAAGCGCGGTTACACGAGTTACCCTATCACCTCGGATAGCGGCGATACCCTGCATAGCGGCCGTCTGGTCATCGAGGGCCACGTCTGGACCTTCCCCTGGAAAGACGTGAAGGACGGCAAGACCACCTATTTCCATGTCACCAATACCTGGGACTCGCCGGACAGCATCCAGTTCCGTCAGGAGTATTCCACCGACGGAGAGCATTGGACCCTCATGGCCCAGGGCCACGAGACCCGCATACAGACCGCAGGCAAGCAGCCCTGAAAAACGCTAATCTGGACGGACCCGATACTTTCGCAGGGACTAGGGGATGGACATGAAGAAGATCTGGTTACTGGGCGCGGCCTTGGCCGCTTCCTCCTTCGCCATGGCAGCGGATGCGCCTTCACCCCTGGACCGGCTAAACGTATTCGCCGGCATCTGGAAGAGCGACTCCCAGACCTTCAAGACACCTTATAGCGAGGAGGGTAGCGGTTCTTCCACCCTGGTGAACCAGTGCTGGAAAGCGGGCGCCTTCTTCACCTGCAACCAGTCCGTGGATGGCGTGTCGCGTACGCTGCTGGTGTTCAGCTATAAAGGTGGCGATGCCTATAACGAAGTCGCGATCGCGGCGGATACCGGACGCGGCTTCAATGGCGAAGTGTTGATCGATGGCGGCGTCTGGACCTTCCCCGCCGAGACCCACAAGTACGGCCAGGTCACTTACTTCCGTACCGTGAACATCTACAACGGAAACGACAGCCTCGACTACCGCGAAGAGTATTCAGACGACCAACAGACGTGGACTCTCATGGCCAAGGGCCATGAAACACGGGTCAGGAACTGATCTTTTGGCGTATAGCGGCGTTGAAGCCGCTTTGGCAGTTCGGCACATACTGAAGAGTATGCTCCTCTTGTTCAAGCATCTTTCGCCGAGCTCTCCGCCAAAATCTCTATTTCCTGATGAGCTTAGATTCTGCTGGTAGGGTGCTTAGCTCACCTTCATATTCTGGAACAGGTTCACCGCGAACAGTACCAGCGAGAGCAGTATCCCCAGCGATCCCACAATCATCACCGGCTGCATCTCCGGATGTCCGGCGAACATAAAGATCAATCCCGCGATCAAGATCGGGAACAGGATCTGGAAAGACCAGAAGTGCAGCACGCCGAGGCGGTTTCCGCCGGCCTGCGGGAAACGTGCATAGATGAGGCCCGTGAGTGCCATGGTGGCCCAGCCCAAGAGATTGATGTGGGCATGCACCGGTGCGTATTGCAGCTGCTGCGTCGCGCCCATGCCGATGCCGAAGACCACCCCGACGATGAGATAGCAGACCGCCAGCAATATCCACAGGCGCGCCAGACGTGCGCCGCGAACTTCGATGCTTTCCATCAGATCACCCCTGAGATGTCATGGATGCCGCGACGATAGGCGCATCGAACATCAAACGCAACGCAGCTTAAAAATCCTTTTCCAGAAGGACCCAAGTGTGATGTCCAGCCACGAAATAGTTATTGATCGTGAACACCGTCGGGTTGGCATTGGTCCAGGTATGGGCCAGGGTCAGGCTCACGCCTCCGTCGAAGGCGTAGCTGAGCGCGAGCTTGTAGTCCGTGTAGGAACTGCGGTCGTTGGGCAATCCGGTCACTGAGTTCGTGCCACGGCGCTGTGAGCGGCCGAGGTGCTCGCTGAAGCTCACTGGCCCCCACAGGATCTGCGAGCCGTTGAGATCGAGATACAGGCTTCCCTTGGAGTCCGGCGTGGCGTAAGCGTCCGTCACGGAATAGTTCAGCCGCGCGCTGTAGCTCCGCCAGGCGATGTAGCCGAAGGCTTCAGTCGTGTTGGGCTCATCGCTGGGCGGCGTCTGTTGCACGTAGGCGCCGGGGAACTGCAGGCGCAGCAGGCCGATTTTGGCCACCACGTCCGGGCCGAAGTGCTGGCGCCAGCCGGCCCAGAAGTCGATCTCCACGCCTACGCTGTCGCCTGGATAGACTTGGTCCACCCAGTTGATGCTGTTGCCGTCGATGCCGCCATACAGGCCGTCGCCGGAGTTGTAGTCCAGCTCTCCTTCCACCGATGGGTTACCAAGACTCTGGGCCAGGCCCCGTCCCACGTAGTTGGTCATGAACTGCACGTTACCGGTGATCGCCGGTACAGGCGCGGTATCCGCGCAGGCAGGCAGGCACATCCCTAAGAGGCCCGCCACGAGGCCGAGGAACCACAAGCTCTTCATCGTTATATACCCCGTCGTTTATCGTCGCCCCACTCTAGGCGGCAATCAGGGCCGGACCGGCCCTGATTCCATACTTCGAGCGCGGGCTATGTTTCCACCATCTGGCCCAGACAGAAAGGGCCAGATGCCACATTCCCTCTAGTCCAGATGGACGTATCATCTTCGATATAGGTTCCAGGGGCTATCGGATCCTGGCAGCTTTCGGCTATCGAAAGGGGAGAGGGGAGATGCGCAAGATCATCCTATCGATGTGCCTGATGAGCTGCACGGCCGTGCTCGCCGATGCGCCGGCTCCCACCGGCCTCGATAGACTCGCCGCCATCCTCCCCGGTACCTGGAAGACCGAAGGCCAGCTCCTGGACAGCCCCGTGAGCAAGGCGGGCCTCCAGCACTACGTTACCGCGCGGGACTGCTGGCGCGAGGCGGATGCGTATAAATGCGTGTCTGTGGTGAACGGCACTCTGCAGCTCTATGACATCTTCAGTTGGGACGCCATCGCCGGCGTCTATCACCAGACTCGCATCACGCCCCAGGGCAAACAGCCGGACTTCAGCATCGCCGTGAAGGGCGACACCTGGACTTTCGATCAAGACATCGCCCGCGCCGACGGCAGCCTGGTCCATTACCGTGTCACCCGCACCTACGCCGCTCCCGGTAGCGAGACTTACGCCAACACCTTCTCGTCGGACGGTAAGACCTGGGCCGACGTCGCCAACGGCACCGAGACCCGCCTTGACCCGCCGAAGTAATTCACCATAAGGATTAAGGGTTACACCTGGGCGCGAGCACAGGCAATCACCCCTATCCTCGTCGTACCATCACACGACTGCACCATAATCGATATGTGTATGGTCTCGGACCGATGAATGTCGTAGTCGCTGATTCACCGTGAAATCCATCACATTCCGCCGTCGTTTTACATGTTGTTCCTTCACACTTTAAGAATCCGTTACATGACCCCGGTATAAAAACAGGGGTCGATAAGGTGGTTCCTCGCAGGGGTATTCCCGCAGGGTTCCACCTCAGCCAGACCCGGGAGTTCACCGGGGCGGTTGCGGAGTTCACCCGAAGCCTCAGCCTTCGCCTGACGTCCCGCCTATCGGCATCTGCCCGCGAGGGCCCTTGAGCCGAAGGAGGCGAAGTGATGATCAAAGTTAACCACACGACGTTTTGGCAGACCATCCTGCATCTCGGCACTGCGGCGCTCATGTCGCTCGCCGCCTTGAGTGCCCATGCTGCAACCTCCACCCAAGCGCCCGGCGGATTCATGGAGAACGACACCGCCCCGGTGTCCCGCGCCGCACTCAGCGCCACCAAGATCTCGAGCTTCCTCCCCAGCCGCGGCAGCTTCACGTTCCCGGCGCCCTACAAGACCCAGGGCATCCGCGTGACCAACTCCAACGATTGTGGCGGCCAGGATTGCCTGGATATGACCTACAACTACTGGAAGAACATGAGCAATAGCGCCGGCAGCGACACGATGTACGTGTTCATCGGCCTGAACAGGGCGCGCGGCGGCCAGGGTCCTACGCTCTTCAAGTACAACAAGTCTACGGCCGCGCTGGCTGAAGTCGGCCCCATGTTCGCCGCCTCGGATCCCATGAGCAAGCAGACCACTGAAGGCTGGTACTTCGGCTATGGCATGCCCACCAAGATCTACCTGAACTCGGGCTCCAAGCTCGAGACCTATGACATCGACACCAAGAAGATCGCCGTGGTGTTCGATTCCACCACCAAGTACCCCGGCACGGTCATCAAGCAGACCAACTCTAGCAACGATGACGACATGCATTCCGCCACCCTACAGAATGCCAGCACCTACGCCTCCGAAGGCTGCATCGCCTACCAGTCCAGCACCAAGAAGTGGTGGTTCTTCGCTGCCACCGCGGGTTATGACGAGTGCCAAATCGACAAGAGCGGCCAGTACCTCGAAGTGAAGGAGAAGTCGCCGAAGGATACCTGCGCCAGCTGCGATGAAGACGACCTGGTGATCGACCTCAAGTCCGGCAAGCAGCAACTGCTCCTGGACAAGGACGGCGCCGGCGGCCACTCGGATCTCGGCTATGGCTACATGGTGGCCTCCGACAACTGGAACACCGAAGCCAATGCCTGGCGCGTGTGGAAACTGTCTGATCTGGTCAACGGTGACCTCGTGTACCACGGCGGCACCTGGGGCAACTTCTCCCCCTCCCACGTCAGCTGGTCGAATGCCAGTGACGTGAGCACCACGCCGCTCTCCCAGCAGTACGTCTGCGGCGGCGCGGCGGTAGCCGGCACCACGCCTGGCGATAACGACGTCCGTTGCTTCACCCTGGGCAACGTCGCCACCAATTCCCAGCAGTCCCTGGTGGTAGCGCCGGTCATGACCGACCTCGGCACCGCCGGTGGCGACGGCCCCTGCCCGAGCTGCAGCGACTATGGCCACGATCCCAAGGGCAACCTGGATCCCACCGGCCAGTACTTCTTCTGGGTCAGCAACATGGGCGGCAACCGCATGGATGCCTTCATGGTGCGCATCCCGACCCAGGTCATGGGCATCACTGCCGCCAGCAGCGGCGTGACCATCACCTCGCCCACCTCCGGCGCCAAGGTGAACGGGAATCTCAAGGTCACTGCCAGCGTGCCGACCGGTATGCAGGTAGCCGGTGTCACCTTCGAAGTGGACGGCGCGGACGCCACCACCGCCACCGATGCGCCCTATGAGGCCACCTGGGACGCCGGCTCCCTGCGCGCGGGTGCCCACACCCTCACCGCCAGCGCCACCGATACGCAAGGCACCACCTACAAGGCTGATCCCGTGAACATCACTATGGACTCCAACGGCAACGTCAGCACTGCGTCCGGTGGCGGCGGTGGTGGTGGCGGTTCCATGAGCCTCATCGGTCTCGTGATGTTCGGTTTCATCGGCCTGTGGCGCAAGCTAGCCCGCTCCCTGCGGGCCCAAGACGCCGCGATCTGACACCAAGGGGAGGGCATGAGTATGAACAGACGTCATCTTCGCCGCCGCGCGGCGGAAGTCCAGAGTGGAGAACAGGCCTGGTTGCCGCGTCGCATCAACCGCATCCCGCGCTTCCGCTGGAAGGTTCACATCAAGTGCCGGCGCCGCTACATCTACGTGCGGGAAGCGGATCAGCGCATCACCATGTGTCGCCCGATCTGCAGGAACTTCCGGCGCATCAGTTGGCCGCCCCATAGAAAAGTGGCTTAAGCCACATCGAGTCCGCGATTCGCAGGTTCCACCAGTGCCTGCAGATCTAGGAGGCCGAGGTCCCGGTAGACAAATGCCGACCGAACCTCGACGCAAAAGCCCGATAACCTCAATTGGTTATCGGGCTTTCTTTTGAGTCGCTCTTAGCAGGATGAGTACATGTTGCGACGCACATGGATATGCAAGAGCGACGAGCGCGAAGCGCGCCTCGCTCTGTCTGCGCTCGCGACGCTGCTGATGAGGACCACGCACGCACGGGTTCACATAGCAATCCGTCATCGTCACGCGTAGGGAAACTTCCTGTTCCGTCCATGATTACCGCTAGTTATCCGTAACTTCCCACTTCGCAACCCCGCCCCTGACTGTCCTGAATAGGGGATGTGGCTTAGGAAGCTCAGTCCCTGAAACCTGCTTATGCCACCTTGGCGAGCGCTTTCTTAGCTTCTTGTTCAGGTGTCCCCACTCGTACCTGAGCTGTCCGCTGGTGACTTTCAGAGGTGTCATCCCGGCTGCGCTGCCGCGCCCGATGAGCTTGGAATCGAACTGATATCCCCGGAGTGTCGCTTCTGCCTGGACCAGGCGTAGATAAGTGGCGATATAGGCCCGGGGAGCGGAGGATTCCTGGAAACGCCTGAGCTGTGGATGGTGCTTATAGCCCCTGGTCTTACCCTGCAGCACAGCCTGGGCGAGCAGGGCCTCGCGCCACAATGCCACGAGCCCCTGAGGATCAAGATATCTAGGATGTAGGGACCACAGGCGCATCAGTCGGTATCACGCCTCAAGGCACGCCGGCGCAGCAGCCAGATCAGGATCATGTAAGGCGCGGCGATCGCGCCGATGATGAAATATTCGAAAGGCAACAGATTGTGGGAGGTGGGATCATGCGCCAGGTCAGTGGAGATGCCGAAAGTCTTCAATATGAACAGCGCCAAAGGCGCCGAGGCGAGCCAGCGCCATTTGCCCTGCCAGCGGGTCAGGCCGTAAACCGGCCAGACCACGCATACGAACAACGCACCCAGGACCACCGCGTCGAACAGAATCAGAGCCATGACACCACTCTTGCCCAGAGGCTGGGCCATGTAGGCGTCATACGTCTGCTTTTCCTGTGCGGCCACGGCGTCCTGCATGGGCTTCACCCAAGCCGCAGGCGTATGCCTCTGACCTGGTGCCCCGTCCCATCCGAAGCCCACGGATGTGGAGTCTTCATGGAATGGATACCCTGAATTCGCAACGGCGATCTGCACATGGATGGAGTCCACGCTGCAAGCCTTGGAACAACTGAACCAGCCGAACGCGTCACCTTCACCGGCGGGGTACACCGGCGAACTGCTGGAGATGGCGCCGGCGGCAGTGCCAGCGCTGAAAGGGCGCGCCCATATCTTGATGGGGGCATCGCTGGTGTAGTGCAGGTGCACGTACACGTCATCGTTGCTGTGCAGCAACGCCGGGCTCGGCGGGTCCATCCCCACGATGCTTACAGTGGTCTGCGGATCGGCTGCCTTCGCAGCGTTGGCTGCCAATAGCAGCGTGAGTACTAAGCAAGGGACAAAAAAGCGCATTTCTGGGCGCCTTGGACGAGAAGGTACCTCCCGCCCGAGAGTGACCAGACCTTGGGGATCTAAGTACTTCGGATGCATAGACCAGAGACGCACTACGGGCGCTGAGGTGGGTCGAGTTTGTGTTGGAGAGCCTTGACCCAATCGGCCGGCTCCGGTCGGGGCAGGTGCCGGGTATCCCAGCTGAAGTCGACCGGGACATGGGTCACATCCAGTTGCTCACCTGTTTCCGCGGATTTGACGATGATCACGATCGTATTCGCATCCGTCGCCCGACCGAGGATTGGACTGGTCGCGCAGAGAGCCTCGCCTTCACCCGCCGGATAGATGGACGTGGTGCCGGTCATCATCGAGATTATCGGCGTGCACTGGCGAGAGTCGGACGAGGACGCGAGCGACGCGAAGATCTCTACGGGGACAGTCGACTTGTAGTAGACGCTCATATACACCTGACCGAGATAATGAATTTTGGCAGGGCTCGTGGGATCGAGAGTGGTGGCGCCGATAGTCACCTGCGGTGCTTGGTCGGCCGCCCCGTTTGCCAGCAATGACAGACATATGATCGCTGAGACGCAACGCATGGTCATGACGGTAGACTGCGTTTGGATTCAAGCCATTTGGTCAGCGGTTCCCACTGTTTCCAATCCTGCTCCGCCAGATATGGCGGCAACTCATGGATACCGAGACCGCGGGAGTAAGCTCTGACGTAGTTCTGGGCGTCGCGGAACTTGGTGATGAAGGGCACCTTGAGACCTTCCAGGAACTGTTCCAGTTCCTCGAACACCAGCAGGTTCTCGCGCACGCGGTTGGCGACCACAGCCACCTTCACTTCGCGGCGTTCCACCTTGCCCACTTCTTTCAATTCCTGGATGAACTTGGCGGCGGCGCCGATATCGATGGGCGAGGGCAGCACCGGCACCACGATGCTCTCCACGTGCCGCACCAAGCCCGTGAGTTCCGAGCCGTGCACCCGGGCCGGCGGATCGATGATGAGGTAATTGGTATTGCGGGGCAGGTGCTTCAAGCCGTCTTTGGTGGCATCCACACCCAGGATTGGATCGCGATCCGCTGGGCGCTTGGACAACCAGTCCAGACTCGAGGTCTGGGGGTCGTAATCTGCCAGGGCCACGGTACCTTCCCAGTTGCTGGCGAAGTAGGCAGCGAGGCTAGTGGCGAGCGTACTCTTGCCGCAACCGCCTTTGGCATTCATGACCATGATGCTACGCATAGCTATGACCCCTGTTCTTATATGTCTACCCCGATACCCAGTATATGACGGGTTACCAGGGCTGTAACAAAGGCCGTCCGGCCCCGGCGTATCATCGAACCCCTTCCGCCCGCGCCAGGAGCCGTCCATGTCGAAGCTGCAGAAAGATATCCACGTCCACATCCCGTGCCCCGCCTGTGGCAAGGCCGAGCGGGTGAAGCTTCGCTGGGCGCAGAAGCACAAGTCCATGAAGTGCAAGAAGTGCAAGGAGACGGTGGACCTACGCTCCAATCCGGCCAAGAGCCTGATCGCCCGCACCTCGGACGTGCTGGCCACTTTCGAGATGACCCTGGAGGCCCTGCACGCGGAAGCTAAGCGCTTCGCCAAGTCCGCCAAAGCCCGGAGCAAGCCCAAGTCCAAGAAGAAGGCCAAGAAGGCCGCGCCCAAGAAGCGTGCCGCCAAGAAAGCCGCGCTACCGCCCATCTCGCCAAATCTGGGCGGCGACCCAGGCCCGATCTAGATCTCAGTTACACACTATTGGCAATAAAAAAGGCCCGAGCCTTTACAGGCCCGGGCAATCGGGGGAACAGCATGCGAAGCATGCATTGGCCATGTTGCAGTGGTGTTATGCCAGTTTGAAAGTTGTGAGTAATCCGCTCCACACATCACCCATAAGTCACAAATGATTCAACCATTGGGTGGGGAACTCTGCAGTAGCATCGGAGTCTATTCCATCACCTGTGCAAGATCGCCTGTCACATGCGCAACCCGGAAGCCGTCTTCCAGAACCAGCCCCACCAGCCCCACCGGCCCTCACCCGTGCGTAAGCGCCGGGCGCTGCCGCCCCGCGCGCTGCCCGGTTGCTCCACCGCGGCGCCGGACCTCGGCCACAGCCAGGTGGTGCATGACAGCTGGCGCAAACATTTCCGCGGCTTGGCCGTGGGCACGCGGCTCCTGGATATCGCCTCCGGTATCGGTGCGGTGGCGCTCATCGCCCGGGAGATATCCCACGTCCGCCGCCGCCGTTTCGAAGTGCACAGCCTGGATCAGACTTCCACCCTCGATGCCCTGCCGCTGGAGCTGGATGGCATCCACTTCCATGCGCGGCGCTATGATCGGACCACGCCTTTCGAGGATGGTTACTTCGACGCCATCAGTGTGCAATGGGCGTTTCCGGAGGGAGATAACGCGGCGGCTGGTCTCGCGGAGCTGCGACGCATCCTGCGCCGCGGCGGCCGTGCGCGCTTCATGTTCCATGCCGTGGGCGGTGCCAGCCACGCGGAGTGCCTCGGTCGGGTGCGCGCTGTGGATACGCTGCTGGACGAGGTGCGGCTCCTGGAGCATGCACGTCGCATGTTCGAGACCTCCTACTCGCTCATGGCTGCGCCCAAGCACGAGGTGCTGCATCACGCCATGCTCGCGATCCAGAGCCAGCAGGAATACCTCAACACCTGTCTCTTGGCCCGTCATCTGATGCGTGCTACGCCCAATCCCCAGGGCAGCGAGCAGGTGCTGCAACTCATCGCCGATTGCTGGGAGAGGCGTAGCCACATGAGCCTGGCCGAGATCGGAGCACAGCTGGACCGGGTGGAAAGCGATCTGCGTGCGGTCCAGGCGCGCCTGCGCGCGGCCTGCGCCCTGGCGGTGGATGAGATGTGCATGCACCGTATCGGCAAGGCGTTCAAGGCAGCGGGTTTCCGCAAGGTGACTATCAAACCGTTCAAATCGTCTGATGATTCTTTGATTGGTTGGGATCTACAGGCGGGCTAATACGGTCGGGTCAGACTTTGTCCCACAAGTCCGTGAGTTTGCGGATGTGCGTAGCGATATCGGATTTTTTAGCCTGTTCGAATCCCGCTTCCCGCATCTCCGCCGGTACCGGTCCGCTGATGAGTTCCTTCACCTTATTGATGTCCGTATAGAGATAACCTGCATCTCCCACGTAGTGCTTAAGGTCCGGCCGGATATTGGCGAGGCAGACGCCGACACCTGAGGCCTGGGCTTCCGCCACCGCCATGGGCCAGCCCACGCTCTTCAGGCTAGGATGGGCGGTGTACACCAGCCACTCATGCTTCTTGTATTCCGCCGGCATGGAGTCGTGGGACACGGGCGGTATGAAGTTCACACGCGCCTGGCGCGACGCAGCGTAGGCCTTGAGGTCATTGGCCTGGTAGCCGAGCGCGTAGAGGTTGAACTCTCGCTCCGGTAGCAGCCGCGCCAGCTCCACGAAATCCTGCATCTGCTTCTTGGGGCGCACGGCACCCAGGTTCATGACCGCGCGCCCGTTCGGGCCCCGGTCCATGAAGCGCTGTACCGCCACCACCGGCGGCGTGTCGATGAGTTTGCTGGGTGTTATGCCGAACTGCTCCAGGCCCGGGCGCAGGAACGGGAAGCACAAGACCCCGAGGCAGTCCTCGCTCTTGAGGTGTTCCCGGATCTCGATCCAATCCGGATTCGCACGCGCGGCTTCCGTCTCCATCACGTCGAAGGAATGGGTACGCACACTGAAGGGGATGCCGACTCCTGCGGCCAATTCCGCCGTGAGCTTGGCCAGGATGATGTAATGGGTATGGATGACATCCGGCCTGAATTCGCGGATGGCCGCCACGATCTGGTCATGGTCAGGCGTGACGCTGAAGGGCAGGTGGTTGGGTTCCGCCACGTCTGCCGGCCCCAAGGTCAGCACCCGCACGTCGTAACGGTCCCGCACCGCTTCCAGTTCGACCTTGATATAGGTCTGGGATATCTGTGGGTATTCCCGCACCAGATACAGGATCCGCTTACGCGCCATGGTCACTTCCTGCCCATCCGACTGTCTCCAAGCTGTCACGCCAGGAGTTTACCTTGGCTGCAGAGACGGGACAGCGACATGGGAGAGGCCCATGGAACACGAACTGGATAGCGAACTCGATTACATACTTAAGTACAGGGTCCTGCAGACCTTATACCAGCCCGTGCTGGATTCCCACGATGGGCGCGTGTTCGGCTATGAAGCGCTGGTGCGCGGCCCTTCCAATAGCCCGCTGCACGCGCCGTTGCCCCTGATCCGCGCCGCCACCAAAGCCGGGCGGCTCTTCGAGTTGGACCTGGTCTGCCGGGAACTGGCTATCCGCCGTTTCCAGGGCTTAGGGCTCCCAGGCCGCTTGTTCCTGAACGTGAGTCCCCTGAGCCTCATGGAACCGGATTTCAGGCCCGGCGAGACCCTGAGGTTACTCACCGAAGTGGGCCTGCCGCCGCAGCAGGTGGTGATCGAACTCACCGAACAGCAGCCCCTGGAGGATTACGCCATCCTCAAGGCCGCAGTGGCGCACTACACCGAAGCCGGTTTCGAGATCGCCATCGATGACCTGGGCGCGGGTTACGCGGGTCTGCGTCTCTGGTCTGAGTTGAGACCCGCCTACGTGAAGATCGACCACCACTTCACCGAGAACATCGGCGGCGACGCGGTGAAGCGTGAGTTCGTGCGCTCCATCCGCGACATGGCCGTGCGCTTGGGCTGCAAAGTGGTGGCGGAGGGCATCGAGACCGAAGAGGACTACCTCACGGTGCAATCCTTAGGCGTGCGCCTGCACCAGGGTTACCATCTGGGCCGGCCCCTGCCTTCGCCCCTGCGGGATCATCCCACAGCGGTGGTGAAAGCCCCGGTGCAGCAGGAGTTCAAACTCTCCCGCTATCTGGCTAATTTCCGGCGCTACTCTGAATTAAAGTCATAGCCCGGCGTCTTGCCAGTCAGTAAGATTCCCTCCAGGGAATCTCTACGGGCCGTCTGATCGTGATGCAACGTCTTCCCAGCCTGGTGCCGGCAGCACTTAGCGTCGCGGCCGCAGCCGCCAGCTTCATCAGTATGTATCTCATCTCGCGTCTGTTCGGCGCGGGACCCGGTGCCGCCATCCTCTCCGCCGTGCTGGCCCTGTCCTTCGCCCGTCGCCGCGCCGCGGGCGAGAGTCGGCCCTGGGGCTGGGAGCTGGGCGGCATCCTGGTGGTGGGCGTGGGTGCCATGGCAGTGTCCTGGCTGCTGCATGCCTATTTCCCCGTGGGCGCGGCAGTGTTCACCGCCGCTTTGTTCCTCTCGGTGTGGCTGCGCCGCTTCGGTGGACGCCTGCGGGAGTTGGGCCGTGTGGTCGCCTTACCCTTCATCGCCCTGCTGGTGGCCCCCGGCGCGCCTCATTCGCCTGCTGGTCCCGGTGCGGATCTGCTCCTGGTGTTGCTGGCGGGTGTGATCGCTTTCGCTTTCGATCGCCTGTTGCTGCAGCTGGAGCCTGTTGCCGCTACGACGGATCGGGAATCGACGCCGCGCAAAGCGGAGAAGGGCGCCTTGAGCACCAGTACCCGCATGGCGGTGCAGATGAGTGTGGCTCTTGCCGCGGCTTTCCTCGCTGGCGGCCTGATCTTCCCCGGACACTGGAGCTGGGTGGTGATCACCGCCTTCATCGTCTGCAGCGGCGCCATCGGTCGCGGCGATGCGGCCTATAAAGGCGTGCTGCGCTTAGGCGGCGCATTCCTGGGCGTAGTGGCGGCTAGTGCCCTGCAATACGTGGCGATGCCCCACGGTCCCATGGCGGCGGCCTTAAGCTTCGCCGCGCTGTTTGTCGGTGTATGGCTACGGGACGTGAGCTACGCTTGGTGGGCTGCTTGCGTGACTTTGATATTGGCTTTGATGCTGCCTACTAACGATGTTCCAGTGACTGTATTACTGGCCGAGCGGCTGGTCGCCATCTTCGTCGGCGCGATCTGTGGCGTTGCGGCCTGCTGGTTCGTCTTCCCCATCAAGACCCGCTCCGTGGTGCGCCGCCGCGTGGCGGACACGCTTTTGGCCCTGGAGGAATGGGCGGGCGCACCGGAATCGGAGCGTCAGCAGAAGCTAAGCACCGTGAAAATTTGTGCAGAGGAGTGCGAGCGTATCGCAGCGCCGCTGCGCTGGCAGAAGCGCCTGACGGGCATCACGGAAGATGCCGAACATCCGGCAGTGTGGTTGAGTCTGGTGCAGCGCTGTGCGGAAGATGCTGCGTCCATACAGCCGTCGACCGAACTGGTCAAAGCGGTGCGTCTCTCGCGCCGCGCCCTCAAAGAAGCGCAAGGGCTCACGCCTACCTTGCTGAGAGTACAGGTGCTGCTGGAAGGCTAATTCAAGCCGACTTATTCCCCTGCCGCATCCGATCTAGGAAACCCTGCAGACGCGTGGACAACGCTGCAACCGGTGCCGATTCGTTCTTCTCGACCTGATACCGAGCCGTAAGCTGCGGCACCGCCTTCATGGCCACGTGGCGGCGTGAAGCCGCATCCAGGCTCATCTCCAGCAAGCCGCGGCGCGCTGGCTTCGGCAGGAAGCGGTAGATCTGGCCGTGGTTGATGAGGCTGCGCAGGGTCTCCACGTCCTGGAGCTGGGTCTGCACGATGGTAAGCACCATGGGATTGCTCTCCTTCAAGGCCTTCACCGCCGCCGATATGTCACGCCCGCGCAGGCGGATGTCGCAGACCACGATGGCGATGTCGCTGGCGGCCAGGGTCTCGAAGGCGTCATCCAGGTCCACGCTCCAGGTGACCTGCCGTTCCTTGCCGCAGATGGTCTTGACCATCTCTACCACCGTCGGGTCCTCGTCTATCACCAGCACCCCTGGTGCCACGCCGCTCACGGCGCCCGTACCCTCGTTCTCCAGGCTCAAGGCGATGTTCGCCGCCTGGTTCACGATGTTGACGATCTCTTTAGCGCTCCAGGGCTTGCTGAGATAACGGAAGATCTCGCCCTCGTTCACGGAGTCCACGATGGCCTTGAGATCCGAATAGCCTGTGAGCAGGAGGCGCATGGTGTTGGGGGAGACTTCCCGAATCCGGCGCAGTACTTCCACGCCCGTGACGGAGGGCATGCGCTGGTCGCTCACCACCACATGGATGTGGTCGCGGCGGCAGGTGTCCACTGCCTCGTTGCCGTCGGTGGTGGTATAGACCTTGAAGCGATGGCGGAACAACATCTCCAGGGAACGCAGCACGCGCTCCTCGTCGTCCACGAACAGGATGTTGGCTTTGTCCATCATGCTGCATTCTCCTGGGGTGCGCTGACCGCGAGGGGCAGACGCACGGTGAAACGGGTGCCCTTGCCGGACTGCGAGGTGACGCGGATGTCGCCGCCGTGCTGTTGCACTATCTGATAGCTGATGGAGAGCCCGAGTCCGGTGCCCTGGCCCACGGGTTTGGTGGTGAAGAAGGGGTCGAAGATGCGCGGCAGCACGTCAGCCGGGATGCCCTTGCCCGTGTCCTGCACCGAGATCTTGAGCCAGCCTTCTTCCGCCTCGGTCTTGAGCAGGATCTTGCCGGGACCTTCGATGGCCTGCGCCGCGTTGGTAAGCATGTTCAGGAACACCTGGTTCAGCTGCGAAGGCATGCAGCTGATGCGCGGTAGCTCGCCGTACTGGCGCACCACTTCCACGCGGGTCTTGAGAACGTTACGGGCCAGCAGTACTGCGCTATCCAGGCACTCGTTTAGGTCCACGTCCGCGGCGGCGGCCCGGTCCAGGCGGCTGAAGTCCTTGAGGTTATGCACCAGCTCGCTGATCTGATCCACGCCGAAGCGGGTGTCAGTGAAGAGCCTCAGCATGTCCTCTGGCTCGCTCCCCGGCTGCTGGCGCAGCTCTGCCAGCGCCGCTAGGCGTTCCTGCAATTCCTGCTCGGTGCTGCTGGGAGCCAGCAGCGAATCCGCCAGGGCGTTGCTGGCGGCCACCAGGGCGCGATTGGAGTCGAAGAACATCTCCATCATCTCGATGTTGTTCTTCACATAGCCCAAGGGTGTGTTGATCTCGTGGGCCACCCCCGCCACCATCTGGCCGAGGGAGGCCATCTTCTCGGACTGGATCAGCTGGATCTGCGAAGCCTTGAGCTGCTTATAGGCAGCTGCCAGATCTTCGGTCTGCTTGGCGAGCTGGGCTTCCATGGCGTTCAGCAGGTGCATCACCGCGCCCATGCCTACGTAGCGGCCGCCCTCGGTGATGATGAAGTCCTCGGTGACCGGGAACTTGAGCCGTTCCGTGACGGTCTTGCTGGCCTCGTTCAGGCCCATGTCCGACTCGATCACCACCGGCGCGTCGTTCATGATGGCGCTGACTGGCTTCTTGCCGAACAGTTCGCGGCCGTATTGGCGAAACAGTACCTGCTGCATGCGCGCGCGGCTCACCACCCCCACGGGTCTGTCGCCGTCCAGCACCGGCAGCGAGAGCAGCTTGCCGTGGCTCTCGTCCATGAACATGTCCGCCACATCGTTGACCAATAGATGCGGCGGGATGCCGGGGGCCGACATCACCAGTTGCCGGAGTTGCGCGTGTTCTGACATGGGAAAGCACTGCCGTGGGATTTGACTTCGTCCCATCACCATACCGGCGGTTTATGACTGCGGCGTTAAGCTCTGATTGCACTGTAACCGTGACGAGTGAGCACGGAATGACCGGTTTCGGCCACGCGCATTACAGATTTGAAATATTTCAGCAACGTAGCGGCGGGATCAGCGCTCGAGGTTGAGTGCGGCAGCTTCAAGAGCCGCGCGTACCTCAGCGGGGAAATCGAAGCTATCGGAGTAGATGCGCAGGGGGTCGGCGCGATGCAGGGGGAAGGTGCTCTTGGCGGCGTTCACCATAGGTGGGGGACCGGAGAGATAGATGTCGTGGCCTGAGAGATCGGCGAAGTCCGCCATCGCCGCGTCGTGCACGAAGCCGGTGCGGCCTTGCCACTGGTCTTCCGGCATGGGGTCCGAGAGCACCGGCACGTAGCGGAAGCGCGGATGGGCAACGGCCCACTCCTTCAGCTTCGCATCCATATACAAATCACGGGCCGCGCGTGCGCCCCAATAGAAGACGATGTCCCGTTCCTGGCCTCGGTCGAAGAGATGCCGCAGGATGGCATGGATGGGTGCGAAACCGGTGCCGCCCGCCACCATCACCATGGGCCGCGTGGAGTCCTCCCGCAGGAAGAAGGTACCCAAGGGCCCCTGGATGCGCAGCAGCGTGCCCTCCTGGAGGTGTTGGAACACTTCCTGGGAGAAGCGTCCGCCCGGCACGTTGCGCACGTGCAGCTCCAGGAACTGATCGTCATGGGGCGGGTTGGCGAGAGAGAAACTGCGACGGTGGTTCCCCGGAAGCAGGATGTCGATGTATTGGCCCGGCAGGAACTGCAGCCGTTCCACCGCAGGTAGCCTGAGATACAGACCCATCACGTCGTGGGCGAGCTTCTCCAGCTTCGCCACGCGGCAGGGCATGGCCTTGACCCGCAAGGCCGCCATGGCGGTGATCTCGCTCGCTTCGATCTTGAGATCGCTCTGGGGCACAGCGCGGCATAGGAGCGCCTCGCCCTCGTGCATCTCCAGGGCCGTCAGTGCCAGCGGCGTGCCTTCCGGATAATGGCTCTTGCCTTCGAGGCAATGGGCGCGGCAGGTGCCGCAGCTGCCGGTGCGGCAGCCATAAGGCAGGTGGATGCCCTGGCGCAACGCCGCCGCCAGCACGGTCTCGCCATCCTCCACGTGGAAGGATCTGGCTGAAGGCATGAGGGTGACGGTCTTGGACATGGTCCTCACAAAAGACGATGCCCTGCATCAGGCAGGGCATCGTGATTATGCCTCAGCTCTCTCCGGCTTTACGTCATAGTGCGCCGCTGGAGCGGCAGGAGGCCGGCAGATACTTGGGCTCCAGGGGATCCATGCTGGCCGGGCCGCACTGCCAGGTGCTCCCGCCATCCACGGTCCAGATCTCCACGCGCTTGCCGGCGATGGGCAGCGATACGCCGGTCTGCTTCATGGCCACCATGATGCCGAAGCTGCTGTCCGACTCGTTGACCGCGGTGATGCTTGCGCTGTAGAGGCCGATGCCGCCGGAAGGGTTCTTCGGGTAGAGCGGCGAGAGGTCCGTGGGCCAGGCCTTGTTCTTGTCGTGATAGGACACCACGGGCTGCTCAGCCCCACCCGCGAGCTGGATCGCTTCGGAGGTCTGGGCACGTGCGAAGTAGTCCTGATACGCAGGGATGGCGATGGCGGCGAGTATGCCGGCCAGGGGGATGAGGCCGATATAGGCCACGGCCCCGGCGATGACCCAGCCGGAATTGGGCGGGGGCTGTTCGCCGAAGCTGTTCTCACCGTCGCTGCCGGGTACGAACAGCAGCAGGACGAGCAGCACTAGGTTGGCGACGGGGATGATGATCATCAGCATCCACCAGCCGCTCCGGTCCTGGTCATGCATCCGGCGCACGCCGAAGGCGATGCTAAGTACCAACATCGCGATATACATGATGGCGAACAGGGCCATGCCCAGCCCGCTGGATACCCTGTAGACCATGCCGCAAAGCAAGGCTGCGACCAGGGTCAGCAACAAGAGGCCCATGCTGTAGGCCAGGTACCTGAGTCTTCCGATACGCGAATTGAGATCGAAGAAACGGATGTCGTCAGACTGGGCTGTATTCATGGTCCCCCCAAGAGATTCTTATTGTGGAATAGTCCCCGCGGGAATCCTCCCATGGCGGCTGTGTCCAGGCAAGGACGGGGCCGCATTGCCGCCCACGGGTCTTGTCCGCATAATCTGGGCAGATGAGCGAAGCCACGCAACGGGGAGTGCTGATCATAGGTTGCGGCGACACCGGCCGCCGCCTCGCGGCCTTATATCGCGAGGAAGGCCGTCAGGTGAGTGGCGTGGTACGTTCCGATGGCAGCGCCCGCGCCCTCGAGGCCGCCGGCATCCGTCCCATCCGCACCGACCTCGATGCCGGCGACCTGCCGAGCCTGCCCTCAGGCGGCGCCCGGGTGTTCTACTTCGCACCGCCGGTAGACGTGGGTAAGGATGACGTGCGCATCGAGCGCCTGCTGGAACACCTGGAACTCACCGGCCTGCCGGCCCGCTTCCTCTACATCAGCACCACCGGCGTATACGGCGACTGCGAAGGCCGCTGGATTGATGAGCAAGAACCCCTCAAGCCCTCCACCTACCGTGCACAACGGCGTATCGCAGCCGAGCAGGCAGTGCAGCGTTGGTGCGGTGAACACGGCATCGACTGGATGGTGCTCCGGGTCCCGGCCATCTACGGTCCCGGCCGGCTGCTCACGGAGCGCCTCAAATCCGGCATGCCCACCGTGAAGCCCGAAGAGTGCAGCTTCACCAACCGTATCCACATCGATGACCTGGTCACGGTCTGCCACTCGGTGATGGAAGACGCCAAGGGCGGCGCGCTCTATAACGTGAGCGACGGCCATCCTTCCACCATCACCGATTATCTGTTCCTGCTGGCGGAACTCACCGGCATGCCCAAACCGCCCTTGATCTCCATGCAGGACGCGGAGCGCATGCTGAGCCCCAGCATCATGAGCTTTATGAAGGAATCCAAGCGCATCAAGAACGACAAGCTGCTTCGGGAGACGGGCCTCACGCTGCGCCACCCGGACTTGAAGAGTGGCCTCAAGGCTTCGTTAGGCTGACGGATGAATCCGGACGGGGGAATCGAAGTTCAATTCGACTCCTACGCCGGCAGGATCGGAGAAGAAGATCTGTCGTTGCCCCAGCAAGGGCACCTCCTCCACGCCATAAGACACTCCGCAATCGTCGAGGCGAGCTATGGCTTCGGCGAAGTCTGTGCACTTGAGCGCGATGTGGCTGAACCGGCCGGTATGGCTGGGAGGAGCCTCCTGCTCATGAAAGGCGGTCAGGTGCAGCAGCGGATAGCCTGCGGCATACAGCTAGCGGCCGGTGGAGTGGAACGGCGGGCGCTCACCCACGGAGAGACCGAGGGCCCGGGAGTAGAACTGGGCCAGCGCGTCGAGTTCATCCAGCGGCACGCGGATGTCGTAGTGATCGATATGCGTCACGGGCATGCAGATATCCGGCTGTCTATCGATGTAGCCAAGAATACACGACGTGGTCTGCGATGCTGACTCTCATCGGCGTCGCCATCGTCATCTTAGGGTTCGCTCTAAGGCTCAACCCCTTGCTGGTCGTGGTGGCTGCGGCTCTCGCTACCGGCTTCGCCGCGGGTCTCGATCTCGTAGCCATCGTCAGCGAGTTCGGCCGCGCTTTCACCCAGAACCGTTACATGGCCCTGGTCTGGCTCACGCTTCCGGTGATCGGCATGCTGGAGAAGAATGGCTTGAAGGAACGGGCCCAGGCGCTGATCGCGCGGGTCGGAGCGGCGACCACGGGCCGAGTGCTCATGCTCTACATGCTCATCCGCCAGCTCACAGCGAGCTTAGGCCTCACCGCCTTCGGCGGTCATGCAGCCATGGTGCGGCCCCTGGTGGCACCCATGGCGGAGGCGGCCGCGGAGAATCGCTATGGCGAGTTGCCGCAGCAGACCCGCGACCATATCCGCGCGCATGCCGCCGCTGCGGACAACATCGGTCTCTTCTATGGTGAGGACATCTTCATCGCCATAGGCTCAGTACTTCTGATCAAGGCATATCTGGACCAGGCGGGCTATCCGCTCACGCCCCTGCAGATCGCGCTCTGGGCCATCCCCACCGCCATCGCCGCTTTCGTCATCCATGCTTTCCGGCTCTGGCGTCTGGACCGGCGCTTGCAGCGCGAGTTGGGTAAGAATCCATGAGCGTGCTGGACGGCATCTATTTGTTGTTGGGCTTGATGTTCGGTGCGGCCGCTTGGCTCAACCTGCGTGACCGGAGCAACCCCAGGTATCTGCGGCGCGCACTGTTCTGGGCTCTGTATTCGGCCACGTTCCTGTTCGGCACCTGGCTGCCGCCTTTCCTGGTGGGATGCCTCGCCATCGGCATGGCACTGCTGGCTGGCATAGGTCTCGGCAAGGCCAGCGCCCAGGAACCTACGGAGACGGAGCGCCGCGACGGTGCCGCGCGTCTCGGTAACCGGCTCTTCGTCCCCGCACTGCTGATCCCGATAGTCACGGTGCTCGGCACCGTGCTGCTGCAGAACTACGCGCCGGGCGGCAAGCCCCTGGTGGAAATGAAAGACGCCACCCTGGTGGCTCTGGGCGTGTCGGTGTTGGTGGCACTGGTAGTGGGTCTATATATGCTGCGCCAACCCTTCGCGGTGCCGCTCACTGAATCACGACGCCTGGTGGACGCAGTGGGTCCGGTAGTGGCGCTGCCGCAACTGCTCGCTGTGCTGGGGGCAGTGTTCGCCGTCTCGGGCGTGGGGCAGGTGGTGGCGGGATTGGTGGGAAAGTTCATCCCGGTGGAGAGCGCGTTGGCGGTGATCTGCGCCTACTGCATCGGCATGGCGCTCTTCACCCTGGTGATGGGTAACGCCTTCGCGGCCTTCCCGGTGATGACCGCCGGCATCGGACTGCCGCTGATCGTGAAGCTGCACGGCGGCGATGCTGCCATCATGGGTTCCATCGGCATGTTGGCGGGGTATTCCGGCACGCTCATGACACCGCTCGCTGCCAACTTCAACATCGTACCGGCGGCGCTCCTGGAACTGCGGGACCAGAACGGCGTCATCAAGGTCCAGATCCCCACGGGTCTGGCACTACTCTTGGTCAACACTCTTCTTATGTATTTCCTGGTATTCCGGTTCTAGAAAGAAAACGGGGAGAGTGCTTTCACTCTCCCCATCTTGTTTCGACCGAAGCTCAGAGAGCCGGGGTCACCAGATTTCCATCACTTCCGCATACGGGAATTTAAGACCCACACGGTCCCAGATCTCGGCGACGCGCTTGACCACGGGTTCCGACTGCTTGATCCAGTCCGGATGGCGGTCCTGCTTCGGGAACACCTTGAACTCGTTGGCCTGCTTGCCGCTCTCAAAGCGGTTCTGGAAGCTACGGGATACCGCTTCCATGCGCTCCTTGCCAAAGGGCACCAGCGTGATGTTGCGGTTGGCGGAGAGGCCGGTGGTGGCCACATAGATGTGGTACTGCTCCCAGTAATGCAGGTAGGCATCGAAGTAGGGCAGCGCGAACATCTCATCGTTGCTCATGCCAGTGGTGTAGGACAGGTCACGGCGCACCCACTCCTCGATGTTGCCGCGCACCTTGAACTTGCCGTCAGCCGGCAGGCCGCCAGACTTCTCGTAGGCGGAGATGGCGGAGGTCACGGGATGGCGCACGGTGAGGATCTGTTCCACCGACTCGCCGAGGATCTGGTGGAAGAAGCCGCCGGCGTACGTGCCCTTCAACAGCTTCTTCGGAACCATGATCTTGCCGTAGTGCGGCTTGTTCTTACCGAAGTAGATCTCGACCATGGTGAGGAACTCGGCCATGGTCTGCAGGCTGGCGATCCAGCTGTTGGCGCCCTTCTGGAAGCGGAACGGGCCGGCTTCCGGGAAACCGTCGTGGGCAATCACGTTCGGCACCTTGTCCACGTCATAACCCAGGGAACGGTAGGCTTCCATGGTCAGGTAGGAGCCGCCGTTGCGCGGTACGCCGATGATATTGATGAAGTGGAACTTGAACTGCAGGTTTCGGATCTGTTCGAAGTCGCCCGTGAGCAGCGCCAGGAACAGCTGGTAGGCGCGCGCCACATGGCGCTGGCCCGCTTCACTGGCCATGATGCGGCCGGCGTTCTCCTGGGCCTTCTCCATCACGCGCACGTGATCGTTGGAGAGCTCCTCGGAGAGCTGGTCGTGCCAGGCCGCGCCCTCGAAGGGACGGTTGTCGACGATATGCGCCAGGAAGTCCACGAACACCGGCGATACCGGTAGTTCCTTATCCGTCAGTTTGATTTCAACGCCCATGGGATTCTCTTTTTATCTCTGAGTACAGTTAGGTGGTATCAGGAGTCGAGCTTGCCGCCCTTGGCGGCAGCGCGGTCCATCAGGAACTTGAAGTTGTCGAGGGACATGAGATGCGCGTAGATACGCGAAAGCTCGCCGTTCTTCATCAGGCGCTTCACGTCCTTGGCCTGCAGCTCATTGAGCTTGTCTTCGTTGACACGGAACATGCCGCGCAGGCGCATCTCCCGGCCGGCTCTGGGGAATGCGTGGGCCTCGAAGGGTTCGAGCAGGTTGAACTCCTTCAGTGTCTGGCACAGGTGTTCGGTGGCGGGACGGGCGCCCTCCATCTCCGAGATCAGGGTCTGGGTCGGCTGGAAGTCCGTGGATGGGTTGCCGGAGGCATCGAACACGGCGGTGCTCGAAGCCTCGAGGCCGGCGTCATCTACGCAGATGAGGATGTTGCCGTTCTTGGCTTCCTCGCCGGTGATGCGCACGCCGAAGAAGGGCCAGCGGCGCACGTAGGCGGGGATGTACATGTCCTTCAGCCACTCGCCGTCGTCGCCGACGAACAGGTTCTGGTCCTGGTTGAGGCCCGTCACCGCGATGGGCAGGAACTCGCCGGTCTGCTGGTCCTGGGCGAACACCAGCGGGTAGTGACGCGAGGCCTGCACGAACTCAGCAGCCAGCACGTACACACCGGTGAGGCCGGCGGCGAAGGCGGCGCGGCGCTGGGCGATGACGCCCTTACCCTTGTGGATCTCTTTATCTAGAGCGACTAGGCCCTTATAGCCCGGCGGAATGGTGATATTCATTGAGACTCGTAAGCCTTTGAAAGTGAAGACATCGGCACCGTCCGCGCTCCCCAGCGCAGCGATTTAACCATTGTCGGAATGGGCGCTTATTGAGCCATAGACCCGGCCCGCCTGTCGAGGGTAACAGTATGGCGGGGGCCGGAAAATCGGGTCGTATCAGGCCCTGATGAGCCCTAAAGCGGTATAGCCCACATATAAGCCGAAGCCTGCCAAGACCAGGACGCTGCCATAAGCGACCCAGAGGGCCGCCCGGGCAGCACGGACCCCCAACCACCGGAAAGCCTCACAGAACAAGGCGCTATAGAGAAGCAGGGACAGGAACAGGCCCAGAATTCCCGACATGCCCCAGGCGGTATAGAGCAGTGCCCCGTTGGCGAGCCACCACGCTAGGGAGAAAGGGCTGGTCAGGACCGTGAAGAACCCCAGCTTCCAGGAACCAGGGGTATGGCTATCCTTGAGGCCGCGACGGACGGAACCCCAAGCACCCCAGGCCATCCACAGGAGCAAAACCGCGCCGGCGAGCCCCAGATAACCCAGCCAGTGGGGATGGTCATGGAAGATCGCGAGCACCCCCACCACCGACAACAGGAGCCAGCAGAGATCCGCGCTGATGGCACCGAAGGCAGTGAGGAAGGCCTGACGCACCTGACCGCGCAGCGAGGCGGACACCATAATCGCCGTCACCGGACCCGGCGGCGCGGCGAGGCTCAAGCCGAGCAAGGCACCCGCCAGTGCCGCATGCCAGCCGCTCGGCAGGGTGAGTGGCTCCACGGGAATCTCAGTGGCTCGCGTCGGCCGGTGCAGGCGGATGTCGCGCTGCTAACCGCTGCTGGGCGACGTGCAGCAGGTTGGCGCTGATCCAATAGAGCACCAGCCCTGCCGGGAAGGAATAGAAGAGGACGAAGAACACCGCCGCCATGGCGCCGGTGATCAGTAGCCGCTTGCGGCGGCCGGTGTCCTGCTCGCTCTCACCGGGCACCGAGAACGCCGAGAGCAGAATGGTGGCCGTGAGCAGGAACGGTAACAGGTTGAAGGCATCACCGAACCAGGGCAACGCCATGCCGAGACCGAACAGGCGGTCAGGCTGCGAGAGGTTGGTGATCCACAGGAAGCGCGCGCCGTTCAGATCAGGCGTCTGGCGCAGGATCTGGAACAGCGCGATGAACACCGGTAGCTGCAGGAGCACGATGAGCAGTGGTTTCACTCCAGCTATCGGGCTCACGCCGTGCTCGTCGTACAGCGCAATGACGCGTTCGCTCTGCTCACCACCCTTGTATTGCCGCTTGATCTCGCGCAGCGTGGGCTCGAGCTTCTGCTGTGCCTCGTTGAAGCGTTTCTGCTCGGCAAGCGCGCGGCGGGCGAAAGGATAGGTGAAGAGCCGCACTAGCACCGCCACTAGGATAATAGCGATGCCCCAGCTGTGGGTGAGTACCGCCAGCCATTGCAGGAGATCCAGCAGCCAGAAGCACAGTGTGCGCATCCAGCCCCACAGGCCGAAGAACATCTCGGCCCGGCCGGGGACCGGCGCGACAGACTCCGCCGCCTGCGCCACACCGACACAGGCCAGAAGTAGGCCTGCGGACAGCGGACGGATGGACGTCATCGGTCCGCTGCCGTCACTTCTTGTCAGCGGGCGGACGCTTCTCGAGCAGGGTGCGCTTGCGGATACCGAGCAGCACCAGCAGCCGGTGCCACCACAGTTTGGCGGTCAGCGCCACCGCGGCGATGGCCGCCAGGAAGCCCTGCAGGATCATGCTGCCGGAACCCGGATCGATGTAAGCATAGGCTGGCGCCGCAAGCACGGCGAACAAGATGGATGCAGTGAGGAGTTGCTTGAGTCTGGACACGTTGGATCTCCGGTGTGATTCAGTGGGCGACTTTGCTGCGCATCAGGTACAGGGTCCGCTGGGAGCCCGGCACCTCCTCGGCGCGTTCGATGTCGAAATGCAACGAGAACGCCGCCTCGAAGCCGGCCCGGTGGTAATCCGGGAACACATCCGCGCGCGCGCTCAGCAGTCGCTGTACCTGGCTGTCGGACTTGGGCACGAACTCGATGATGAGGTGGCGGCACAGCCCCGCGAGGAACGCTGCGGCCCTGGGCAAGGGCACGTTGTTGGAGATGGCGATGTGATGGATGAGCGCGAGCGCCATGGAGCAGTCCACCGGGCCGCGTCGCTGCAGCGAGTCGCGCTCGCTGCCGTCCCAGCCCAGTGCGGGACTTGGATTGGTGAGGTCAAGCAGCAGCGGCAGCAGCCGGCGCTCCCCCTCGGATTTGATGCGGCGATAATTGATCTCCACCGCGGCCGGGTCAATGTCGAAGGCTACCGTGGCGGAACCAGCTTCGGCCGCGAGCCGGCTGAACACTCCGGTGTTTGCCCCCAGGTCCCAGACCCCGACGGGCTTCACGGCCGCGAGGTATCCCGCCACCAACCTGCGCTTGTGCTCGAACGCGGCATCGGTGTAATTGGTAGCCTGGTAGTACTCGGCCCACTCGGTGCCGCCGGGCTCCCAGGCGAGTTTCGTCACCAGTCCGCGCAGGCCCTGCACGAGCCCTGTGAGCCCGAGGCGACTCACCCGCACCGTACGCTTCGCACGCTTGCCATCGGTGGCGGAGTGGGCGCGCTGGGTGCTGGCGTGCAGGTGGATGTGCATGCCGAGACCGAGCTGCCAGCGAGTTTTCCATGGCAGCAGCTTGCTCGCGAGGTCCAGAGGCACGCCGTCTATATAAGCTTTGAGCAGCTGATTGAGACGGATGTCAGTCTTCGCCATCAGCGCCAGTGGTGCGAGGAAGTGCTGGCAAAACTGGCGATAGGCGACCCAAGGCCGGCCCTCCTCGTAGGCTTCGAAGGATAGTGTGTCGATGAGTAGTGGCTTGCCGTCCCGGAACTGGACGTTATAGGCCGAGGCATCCTTGAGGCACATGCCGAATTCCATGGCCAGCAATTGGACCTCCAGGGTCAGCAACGCCGCGTCCTTGAGTTGGCCGAAAGCCCACTCGTAGGGATAAGAGATGAACGTGACGGGCTCGGGACGCAGCACCTTGTACGCAACGTCCGGTAGCGCCGCAGCTAGGCCCACCTCCTCGTGCAGCACCAGCCAGCCGCGCCCGGTGAGTTCGTCATATAGACCCGAGTTCATAAGCAGGTCATAGTCCGCGCGGCCGACCTGGTTCACCTGCCGGTACAGCGTGCCGTCCCTTAGGAACATGAAACCCGCGGGATCGCGGAACGAAGCTGGCAGCGCCACTTCCGGCTGCGTCAAGGTCTCGCTCATAGTTTGAATCCCCGCTGCTCAAGGTGCTGCGTCATCATCTGGCGCGCGGCCTCGTCACTGGGTACAGCATCCGCGGCGCAACCCGACGGGGGCAGCGGTGCGCCGGGAGGCGCCCGCAACTTGTTGATGAAATCATCGACCGCCCCCGAGCTGAGCTGGCCGGATCTGATGTTCAGCAGATACCAGCGATGGCACACCACCATGCCGAACAACCGCAGCCCATAGGTAGGGGGTCCCATGTGCACCGCTTCCGCCACTACGTCGCCATTGCCGTTCTGGATGTGCTCGCGCGCGAAGTGATAGATGGAAAACACGGGCCGGTCTTCCGGAAGGGCCCCGTCCAGCAGGGATTTCCCCTCCATCCAGTCAGGTATTGGCACCTTCAGATAGTCGAGCAGCGTGGGCGCAACGTCTAGGAGCTGCGTGGTGCGGGTAATGCGGCCGTGATGCTCGCCGCCCGGGAAGAGGAAGATGAGCGGCACCGGCGAACGGAAATCCCAGCCCTTGTCGTGGTCCGAGGTATAGATGACGAGGGTGTTGTCCAGCAGACCCCGTTCCTTGAGCAGCGCCATCAGCTGGCCGAATGCTGCATCGGAATGCAGGATGGCGTCATCGAACTGTGCTGTCTTGAGTGCCTCACCTGTCTGATGGGAGGAGAAGTGCAGGTCTTTGGGTTCCAGGTGGAAATCGCAGCAGTGACTATCTAGCAGGTGCACGTGGACGAAGAAGGGCCCCTGGGCGGTACGGATGAAGTCCAGCACGCGCGTCATCCGCGTCTCGTCAGAGCCGCCTTGCATGTGGGTGGCGCGTGTGACGACCGCATAGGTATTGACCATCTGCTTCAAGAACAGCAGTTGCGCGACCCGGTCAGTGAGGCGTTCATAGAGCTGATTGCTGAAGCGGAGGGGGCGTTGCAGCGCCAAGGAGACACGGTTCACCGGCGCCGGGTGCAGGGCACGGCCATTGGCGAAGTCGAAGGATTCTTTCCAGTTCAGGTCCGGACCATCGGCGTAGTAACGCACCGTCTCCTGCAGACCGGTGTAGCCGAGCTTGTGCAGGATGCGAGGCAGGCTTTGGTAAGCGTCCTTTCCTTCCAGCGTGTAGGGCGGCAGCAACAGCTTGGTCGTGGCCGGATACTTGCCGGTCATCATCGAGGACAGCGAACCTGTGGTCATGGCCGCGTTGGTGAAGGCGTTGTTCGCGATCAGTGCGCGGTCGAGATAGGCGTCCAGGTTCGGCGTGGTCTTGCGCTCGTATCCGTAGGCGGACATGTGGTCGGCGGTGATGCCATCCGAGGCGAACATGATGACGTTCGGCAGCGGCCGTCCACTCCATGCGGTGACATAGCTGTTCTGCGGCTCGAAGCGCGGGGCAGCGATGACCAACCAGAGCGTGGCTGCGCTCGATATCAGCAGCAGTATGCCCGCGGCCGGGATGGTGAACCGCGGTTGCGTCGGTGCCTTGCGTAGCTGCAGGCTGAACACCAGCAAGCACAGCACCCAATAGAGGGGTGCGGTGTAGACCGTACTATCCACGATGCCCCAATGGAACACGGTGTAGGTGAAGTTATCCACCAACATCAGCACGATAGCGGCGCCGATCAGCGCCGGTGTGATCCTGGGCAGCAAAACGGCTCCGCCCGCCAGCCGCGGTATGCGGGAGACAGCCAGTGCGACTAGGCAGAGCAGGAGATGCAACGCCAACGCGGCGAGCAGGAACGGGGCGCCGCCGACTAGGAGTGCGTTGACGCCGCCGGTGAGGGACCACGCCCCCATGAAGGACGGCTTGGTGATGAAGAACAGCCATTCCAGGGCCACATACGCGTAGGCGTAGAGCACCGTCTGTGCAGTGGAGGATATGCAGTCTTTCCCCGTCATCCCAAGCCCTTAATAAGACGACGGCAGTATCATACTCAAGTTACAGAGCCGTGTCGGATGTATGACGCGCAAGGGCCTCTGCATCGCGTCGCGACAAGTACCTTCCGGAGAAGGTCTTTCCTAGTGTCCTGCGCCAGCGTAGCGGAGTTCACCCGCCTGGATGGCGAGCGGCAGCTTGTTCTGCTGTGGCGGCAGCGGGCAGGTGGCGTAGTGGCTGAAGGCGCAGGGCGGGTTGTAGGACTTGTTGAAGTCCAGCACCGTCACGCCGTCCACCGGCGGCTTGACGTATAGGAAGCGACCGGCGCCGTAGCTCAGCTTACCGTTGGTGGTGTCGCCGAACATCACGAAGTAATCGGTCTCGCCGTCTTCCAGTACAGTGTCGAGGCGGTATTCGGTGCTGCCCACGTCGAACACCAAGGCCCCCGGCGAGTTCATGTCCTCTTCCATGCCAAGGATGTTGATGATGGGAATCTTCTTCATAGGCGTGTAGGCCTTGAACTTGGCCTCGAAGCGCCAGGTCTGGTCCAAGGGGAAATACTCCAGGCCCTTGAAGCTCACCCGCGCGTCCGCATTGGTGTCTTTCACCCTCACACCGAAGCGGTCCACGCGTTTGATGGCGTAGAAACTCGTGGTACCGATGTTCAAGGTGGTGGGGGCTTTCGGATCCGGGTCGGCATCCGTGAGGAGCTCGAGGCTGGTCACTGGTTTGCCATCGCTGGTTACCGCCGCGCCCTTGGCGGCGGTGAAAGTCACGGCCTTGCCGTCGAAGTCGAAGCGCCCCACGTCCTTCGGGAAACCGGGCGTGTCGAGCAGCAACTCATTGTCAGCGCCGCCGCCGAACTTGTTGACGCCTTGTTTCAGCCAGTAGAGACCGACGAGGGTGGTCCAACCGTCGGGGCCGGTAAGCTTCTGCAGACGTTCAGCGCGCCAGCTATCGACATCTTTTTGATAAACCACGGGGTCCACCTGGGATGCATGGCGGCCGCAGGCGCTGAGCAGGAATGCGCAGGCAACAGCCGAGAATAAGGTCTTTTTAAGCATGGGGCAGTCTATCAGAGGCTTCGGGATTGATTGAGACCGCGTCTCCAGTGCGAGGTTCAACCAAGGAATTGCCCATGGCGCTTAAAACGAGAGACTTTGGACTTGGGGTAGGCGCGACGTAGCGAGGCGATGGAGTGTACGAATCTAGTACATGACGGGTCTGAGGACCTTTGCAATACCCCCGAAAGATCCGCTTTAAACGTCGTGGAACGCCCAGTGCCACGGTTCGTAGTTTATGCCGTGCGGGTTGTTGCGTGGGTAGGAGAGCCTGAAGCCGTAGCGAGCGGCGTGCTGGGTGAGCCAGGCATAGGCTTTGGTGGTCTCGAAGGCCACTTCCAGTGGCTGCGAGTCGGGTGAGGTGATGTCGATGGCGCGACCGGTGTGGTGCTCGCTGTAGCCCGGTGCCGCGTTGATACTGAGGACCTCGGCGATCTTCATGCCCCGATCCAACTTGCGTTGGATGAGCGCGCACTGGTATTCCACGCTGCGAAAAGCGGACACCGCCACCAGCTGCACGCCATCTTTGGCTGCCGCCTCCTGCATGCACTGCCAGGCCGCCGCGGCCTTAGGCGACATGCGTTGATCGCGGCCGAGCGAATCAGGTCCGATGCTCACCAGCTCCTTCGCTTCCTCGCAGACCTCGAGGCCGCGCTTCTCGGCGTAATCCGTCGGAATACCGAAACCAGAATGCAGTGCGGCGATGGACTGCTTATAGTCCGTCGCCATACCGATCTTCGGCAGTGTCGCGGTAGTCACTCAGTGCTTCTGGTAAGTGCCGATGAGTTGGGTCTCGCCCACCACGTGGCCTCTGATGGCGGCCAGCAGTTGCGCTTTGTTGGGATTGTGCAGGTCGGGTAACACTACGTCCAGCGCATACAGCTTGTGGAAATAGCGGTGCCGGCCGATGGGCGGGCAGGGGCCGGTGTAGCTGGGGTCGCCCCGATCGTTGGAGCCTTGGCGTGCGCCATCCGGCAGTTCCTTGGAAGCGCCTTCCGCAAGGGAAGTGACGCTCGCTGGGATGTCATAGATGACCCAGTGCACGAAGGTGCGTTCCGGCTTGGCCGGATCCGGCGCATCCGGGTCGTCGATGATGAGCGCGTAGCTCTTCGTGCCCGCCGGAGCGCCGCTCCACTTGAGCGGCGGCGAGACGCTGTCACCCTCGCAGGTGAAGCGCGCATCCATCGGAGTCTGGTCTTTGTAAGCAGACGAGTTGAGCGTGAACATGTCTGAAGCCTCCACCGTCAGGGTCACGGCCGTAAGGCAGGCAGCGGCGAAAGCCAGTCGTGTAGGTCGTGTCATCGATGTGCCGCGCATATATACATCAAGTATAGGCGCTGCCCTGAGAGGCCGTGATTTCACTAAACGAGAGAGCCCCGCTTCTCCGCGGTCTTAGTCCAGGAACACCATCTTCCTCCAGATTTGCCGGCCTGTCAGGGCGTGCAATACAGCCGCGCCTACATGCAATCCGAGATAGGTGGGGATCCACACCGAACCGGCTTGGTGTACTTCTTTAAGTGTGTGTAACCAACCTGTGGCGCGTTCACCCGGCACGATGAGCAGGCTCATCAAGGCGCCGGAGGCACCCTGCCAGGTGAAGAGCAAGAGTCCCAAGCTCTGCACCATTGCGTTCAGGCCGCGATGCGTCACCGGCTCCGGTATCTTGAAGCGCGACAGCCTCTGCAGATCCTGCTGCACATAGGCGAGGCGCTCTCGGGTGTAAGGCATCCAGGCGGAGAAGCGCAGAGTCCGCGGCCCGAAGAAGCCGTATAGCAAGCGCAGCGTCAGGATCGCAGTGAAGGCCAGTCCCACATACATATGCAGCGTGTAGCCCGGGTGATCTGGCTTGTGATAGTCGCCTGCATCTTCACCGATCCACCAGGCCCAGGTGCCGAACACCGCGAGGCCGATATGCAGCAGGCGAGCCGGTACGTCCAGCTTCACGTCTTGGGATGCCATCGGTTCGTTCCGGATCAGTGGGCTTGGGGGCGCGCGCCCAGGAGGCGTGCTGGCAGGAACAGGATGGCGCGCAGCAACTCGAACACCGCATCCAGGGTGATGCCCACCAGTCGGAACGGCAGCAGCAGGAGCCAGATGATGGGATAGAGGATGAGCGCCAACAGCGCCAGCGGCCAACACAAGACCAGTAGGATCAGCCAGAGGATGAAGCTGTTGAAGACCCGCATGCGGCTCTCCCGAAGAGAGCGTCAGTATAGCGCGGGCTTAAGGAGACTTCTCGATGGTCTCCTGCGCGCTCAATGCACGCCAGCGGCCCTTGTCTTTCACGAACACATCGGTGAAGCGCACCTTCACGGTGAAGGACTTGTCGGCGGCCTCAGCGGTGTTCACGCCGGTGACCACGCCCATGTCGCCGTGCACCCGCACCTTGAGGTCGCTCAGGGTCTGGCTGCTCTTCACCGGCGCCGACATGGCGATGGCCATGATCTCGGTCTTGCCGCGTAGTTCGCCCTGCCAGGACACGTCTTCGAAGTCTTCCATCAAGATCGCATCCAGGCCGTCATGGTCCTGTTTCAGGGAAGTGTCGAGCCAGGTCTGCTCCAGGTCTTCGAGCTGCTTCTCGTCGGACTCCGTAGGCGGCGCTGATTTGGATGCGGCGGCCGGCGCCGGCGTAGGATCGGCCGCCAGCGCGAAACCGGGCAACAAGACCAGAGCGGCGACGGGGATGGAGATGAGATGGGCGATGCGCATGAGCGCCTCCTTGCACGTATCGATGCTTCAGCATGCCACGCCGGCGCGCGCCACAGGTAAAATGGCCCATGGATGTGAGCGGGATACTCGATCGGCTTAACCCTGCGCAGCGCGAAGCGGTGTCCGCGGAGGCCCGGCCGACCCTGGTGCTGGCCGGCGCCGGCAGTGGCAAGACCCGGGTGCTGGTGCACCGTATCGCCTGGCTGATGCAGGTGGAGAATGTGTCGCCTTACGGCATCCTGGCCGTGACCTTCACCAACAAGGCGGCGGGCGAGATGCGCGGCCGGGTGGAGAAGCTCATGGGCGGCTCCGCGGGTGGCATGTGGATCGGCACTTTCCATAGTATCGCCCATCGCCTGCTGCGCCAGCACTGGCGCGAGGCGGGCCTGCCCCAGGCATTCCAGATACTGGATTCCGAAGACCAGCATCGCCTCATCAAGCGTCTGCTCAAGAACCTGGAGCTGGACGAGTCCCGCTACCCACCGCGCCAGGCCCAGTGGTTCATCAATTCCCGCAAGGACGATGGCCTCAGGGCCAAGAACATCCCGCCCAGCGACGATCCTTTCCAGGCCACCTTCCTCAAGGTCTATAAGGCCTATGAAGAAGCCTGCGAGCGGGGTGGCCTTGTGGACTTCGCGGAGCTACTGCTCCGGGCCCATGAGCTCTGGCTCAAGAACCCGGACCTCTTGGAGCATTACCGCCGCCGCTTCCGCCACATCCTAGTGGACGAGTTCCAGGATACCAACGCCATCCAATACGCCTCCATCCGCATGCTGGCGGGGGAGAACGGCATCCCCTTCGTGGTGGGGGACGACGACCAGTCCATCTACGCCTGGCGCGGCGCCAAGATCGAGAACATCCTGCGCTTCGAGAAGGACTTCCCCGGTACCCGCGTCATCAAGTTGGAACAGAACTATCGCTCCACCGGCAACATCCTCAAGGCCGCCAACGCGCTGATCAGTCACAACACCACGCGCATGGGCAAGAACCTGTGGACTGATGGCAGCGACGGCGCGCCAATCCGGGTCTACGCGGGATACAACGAGCAAGACGAAGCCCAGTTCGTGCTGGAGCGCATCAAGCAATGGCAGGAAGGCGGCGGTGTGCGCCGTGATGTAGCCATCCTGTACCGTTCCAACGCCCAGTCCCGCGTCTTCGAAGAGCGCTTCATGCTGGAAGCCATCCCTTACCGGGTGTACGGCGGCCAGCGCTTCTTCGAGCGCCAGGAGATCAAGGACGCCCTCGCGTACCTGCGCATTCTGGAGAACCGCAACGATGACTCCTCTTTCGAGCGGGTCATCAACGTGCCGGCCCGAGGCATCGGCGCCAAGAGCATCGAGTTGCTGCGCGACACGGCGCGCCGCGATGGCATCTCGCTCTGGCAGGCGCTCGCGGGCATCGTCGCTGATACCGCGCAGCCTGCGCGGGTGACAGCCGCCCTCGGCAAGTTCGTGAAGCTGATAGACGATATGGACCTGCAGATCCGCGGCCTGCAACTCTTCGAGCAGGTGGACCAGATGCTCTCCCAGAGCGGCCTCACGGACTATTACCTCAAGACCGAGAAGGGCGAGCGCGGCGAAGCCCGGGTCGAGAACCTGCAGGAACTGGTGAGCGCCGCCCGGGGCTTCGTGCCGGAAGAACTGGAAGGCATGACAGCCCTCTCGGCTTTCCTCTCCCATGCGGCGCTGGAATCCGGTGAAGGCCAGGCGGAAGCCTGGGAAGACTGCGTGCAGCTCATGACCCTGCACTCGGCCAAGGGCCTGGAATTTCCGCTGGTATTCATCTGCGGCCTGGAAGATGGTCTCTTCCCCCACGAGCGCTCCGCCGATGACCTGGAAGGCCTCGAAGAGGAACGGCGTCTCTGCTATGTGGGCATGACCCGCGCCATGAAAGACCTCTATATGACTTACGCCGAGCAGCGCCGCCTGCACGGCATGGATAACTACGGCGTGCCCTCGCGTTTCTTAAGGGAACTGCCGCCGGAACTGGTGGAAGAAATTCGCCCCCGCGTGCAGGTGAGCCGGCCTTACAGCAGCCCGGTGCGCGCCGTGGCCCGAAGCTCCGCGCCTAGCGGCCCGGGCATGCATCTCGGCCAACGGGTGCGACACCCTACCTTTGGCGAGGGCGTGGTGCTGGATTACGAGGGCGATGGTTCCAACGCGCGGGTGCAGGTCAATTTCAAATCGGCGGGATCGAAATGGCTCGTGGTCGCATACGCGAACCTGAGCATGCTTTGAATCTTCATCTCAAGGATGGCACATGGATAAGGTGATCAAACCCAGGTCGCAGCCTGTACCTGCCGATGCGGCGGCCCTGAAACAGCAGGCGGCGCGTATCACCCGTTACATGGCCGAGTTCAATGCCGGCTTCGAGCGCTTGAGATCTATCGAGCCGGCCGTGAGCATCATCGGTTCCGCGCGCACCCCGCCCGACCATCCGCGTTATGCATTGGCGGAGCGCGTCGGCCGTCTGCTCTCGGATTCGGGTTTCTCGGTCATCACCGGCGGCGGCCCCGGTATCATGGAAGCGGCCAGCAAGGGCGCTTATGCCGGAAAGTCACCGAGCATCGGCTTGAGCATCCAGCTGCCCCATGAACAGCAGGTCAATCCTTATCAGGACATCGCGCTGTCTTTCCGGCATTTCTTTGCCCGCAAAGTCATGTTCGTGCGCTATGCCTCTGCATACGTGGCTTTCCCCGGAGGTTATGGGACCCTGGACGAACTGGCGGAGATACTCACCCTGTTGCAGACCGGCAAGACCCGCCGCATCCCCGTGGTGCTGGTGGATCGCGACTACTGGAACGGCATGCTCGATTGGTTCAGTGAGTGCATGGTGGAAGAGGGCACTATCGCCGCCGAGGATCTGAACCTGATGCACATAGCCGAGACGCCGGAAGAAGTGCTGGAGATCATCCAGGGACATTACGACGAGCATGGCTTCGAGCTGACCGAGGAAGAGGGTCTGCTGATGTTCGAACTCTGACGGGGTCTTCGCCTCAGTCTTCGCGCTTGCCCAGGTCCGTGTCTTCCAACTCTTTCGAGTAATCCGTCTCCAGCACTTCCCGCGCGGCCTTCTCGTCGCCACGGCTCACTCGCAGCTTGATGCCGCCGAGGGCGATGGCATACAGCCAGTCCATCTGCACCATGTTCACGTCGAAGAGCTGGGCCTCGATGCCCTCCGCGGACAGGCGCCCCAGGGCGATGTGGGCGTCGGTGACCTTGTCGTAGGTGGCGACGGTGACGAACTCATCCATGGAGGCTTCCGGCGTGAAGACGCGTCCGGCCGCCTCATCAGCGGGCGGCTGTAACAGACCCAAGAATCTGATCCAGGCGGTGATCAGGACCACGGGTATCCCCGCATGCCTCTAGGGCCTTAGTCCAATTCTAGAGTACCGGCAGCCAATGAAGGGCCCGTGACGGTAGGAGATGGGTAGCAGGGGGTGGACGTAGCTTAGGGATTAAAGCGCCGCAGGGAGCGGCCCGCAGACCAGCCCGCTAGGGCTGGTTTGGCGGAGACCTTTCGGGCTGCATAAAAAAAGACCCCGGCGGCAAGGGGATACCGCCGGGGAGAGCCTTCTTGGCTGGAGGTGATTAGTGCTACTCGCACCATCGATGGGCGTGCATCCGTGCTTCCTACCCCGCCCCGGTCCTCGAACCATCCGTGTCCCGCCATCCATGGCGGTGTGGGCAGGAGTGACTTTCCTCCCTTTAGGCCCGTCGGGATGCCAGCCAAAGCCGACACGTGATGTAGGACAATCCCTACAGGGATACCCCCTAGAATGGGTGCCCCGGAGCACCCCCCTTGCCAGGAGCGGAGATGGCCGAGTTCTACCCCGTACTGGAGCCCTACGCGACCCACCGCCTGCCGGTAGGCCAGGGCCATGAGCTATACGTGGAAGAGTGCGGCAACCCCAAGGGTCTGCCGGCGGTGTTCGTCCACGGCGGCCCGGGCGGCGGCTGCAACGCGGACAGCCGGCGTTTCTTCGATCCCCGCCGCTATCGCATCGTGCTCTTCGACCAGCGCGGTTGCGGCCGTTCCCTGCCCCACGCTTCCCTGGAGCACAACACCAGCCCGGATCTGGTGGCGGACATGGAACTCATCCGCACTCGGCTCGGCATCGAGAAGTGGCTGGTGTTCGGCGGTTCCTGGGGTTCGACCCTGGCGCTGCTTTACGCCGAGACCCATCCGGAGCGGGTATTGGCCCTGGTGTTGCGCGGCATCTTCCTCGCCACCGAGTCCGAGCTGGATTGGTTCTACCGCGGCGGCATCGCCCATATCTTCCCGGATCACTTCGCGGACTTCGTGGCGCCGATCCCGGCGGCAGAGCGCGGCGATCTGGTGCGCGCCTATCACAAGCGCCTCACGGATCCGGACAAGGACGTGCAGCGCCGCGCCGCCGAGAACTGGTCCATGTTCGAGGCGCGCTGCTCCACGCTCCTACCCAGCGAATCCCTAGTGAACTACTTCACCGAGCCGGACGTGGCCATCGCCGTATCGCGCATCGAGTGCCACTACTTCATCAACGATTGCTTCATGGCCCCGGATCAGTTGGTGCGGGACGTGAGCCGGCTGCGCGCCCTCCCCTCCGTCATAATCCAGGGCCGTTATGATGTGGTCTGTCCGCCCTCCGCCGCTTGGCGCCTGAAGCAGGCCTGGCCGGAAGTGGACCTACGTTTCATCCCGGATGCCGGGCATTCCGCCAGCGAGCCCAGCACCCGCTCGGCCCTCGTCGAAGCCACCGATCGTTTCGCACGTCATTTCGAGCCCGCGTGATCGCATTGCTGCAGCGGGTGAGCCGCGCCTCCGTGAGCGTCGCCGGCGCCGAGACCGGCGCTATCGGCCGCGGACTGCTGGTGCTCCTGGGCGTGGAGAAGGGCGACGCGGAATCCCAGGCGGATCGCCTGCTGGAGAAGCTCATGGCCTATCGCGTGTTCCCGGATGCGGAAGGCTGCATGAACCTGGACCTGAAGGCCGTGCAGGGCGGTCTGCTGCTGGCGCCGCAGTTCACCCTGGCCGCCGATACCAAGAAGGGCAACCGCCCGAGCTTCGCCCCCGCGGCACCGCCGGAAGAGGGCGCGCGTCTGTTCGCTTATATAAGTGAGCGGGCCCGGGCCGCGCACCAGCCCACCGCCTTCGGCGTGTTCGGCGCGGACATGCAGGTGTCCTTGGTGAACGACGGGCCGGTCACGTTCTGGCTGCAGGTGCCCCCGGACGCGCATTGACGGGGGCCCGGTTTGGCCTATGCTATAGATACAAAGACATCCGGAAACACCGGTACTTCGCCTAACCCGCCATCCATCCCCATGCTCCTGATCCCGTCCCTCGAGTTGAAAGGCGGCAAGTGTGTGCGCAAGGGTTCGCTCGTGGGCGGCAAGCCTTCAGCGCCCGTCGCCTACGCGAACGATCCGGTGGCCGAAGCCCAGAAGTGGGTGAAGGCCGGCGCGCGCCGGTTGCAGATCGTGGACCTGGATAGCCTCAGTTCCGGCAAACCGGTCCAGGCGGCCTTGGTGCAGCGCGTCGTAGCGGCCTGCCCCGGCGTGCCGGTGCAGGTGTCGGGCGGCATGAAGAGCGAAGAGGCGGTGCTCGCTTATATAGAGGCGGGTGCGGACTTCGTGGCGCTGGGCATGCGCGCCCTCACCTCAGCCCATCTCGTCAACGACCTCTGCCTCGAATATCCCGGCCACATCATCGTCGCCCTGGATGTGAAGGACGGCAAGGTCGCCACCGAAGGCGGCTGGTCCAAACTCGCCCACGCGGACATCGCCGGAGTCGCCGAGCATTTCCAGCGCGAAGGCGTGGCAGCCATCGTCTTCTGCGTCGCGGGCGGCGATCACAAGACCAGCATCGCTCCTGCCGCGGAACTGGGCCGTGCCATCACCACGCCGGTGATCGCCGGTGGCGGCATCAAGAGTCTGGATGACGTGCGCGACGCCACCGCCGAGGCGGGCGAGGACCTCCTGGGCGTGATCGTCGACGACGCATTACACGACGGATTCGACCTCGCCGCCGCCCAGAAACTCGCAGACACTGCCCGCAAAGCCTGAAACCAGCCTTTTATTCCTTTTCCTGCGTTATTCCCCGCCCTCCACTAGGGGCCTCCGCGGAGTAAAATACGTGTACTTCAAGGGGTATACCCATAGGATCTGCGATGGAAGGCATCAGTTTCGGAAAAATCTTGCTATTGCTCATTATCGTGATGCTGGTATTCGGCACCGCCAAACTGCCCAAGATCGGCGAGGATCTGGGCAAGGCTGTGCGCAGCTTCAAGAAGGCCGCCAACGAGGGTGACCAGCCCGCCGAGGGTAACGTTGGTGCTCCCAAGGACAAGCACTGATTTAGTGCGGTCTTAAAGTCATGCTCGAAGGCAGCTTCTGGGAACTCTCCCTCATATTCCTCATCGCGCTCGTGGTGTTCGGCCCCGAACGTCTGCCGGGTCTCGCCCGTAGCGTCGGCCTGTGGGTGGGCAAGGCCCGCGCCACGCTACGCAACTTCAACGAACAGATCGAGCGTGAACTGGCGGCGGACGAGATGCGTCGCCAGGCCGCGGACGTGAAGAAAGCCGCCAAACCGGATGAGCCCAAGGGCGGGGATGGTCATGGCCGCGCCTGAAGAGCAGCAGCCGGCCGAGCCCTCGCTCATCAGCCCGACCCTCATCGGCCACCTGCTGGAGATTCGCCGCCGCCTCCTGCTCGCCGTCGCCACCCTGTTCGCGATCTTCGCCTGCCTTTTCCCTTTCCAGAACCGGGTGTTCGAGTGGGTGGCGCGCCCCATGATCCAGCGCCTGCCCTCCGGCAGCAGCATGATCGCCACCGGCGTGGTCTCGCCATTCATGACGCCCATGAAGCTGACCCTAGTGGTGGCGCTGTTCCTCACTGTGCCGGTGTTCCTGTATCACGCCTGGAGCTTCATCTCGCCCGCTCTTTATAAGCGCGAGCGGCGCATGTTCCTGCCGCTACTCGTTTCCAGCGTGGTCTTGTTTTACGCCGGTGTGGCCTTCGCCTACTTCGTGCTGTTCCCGGTGGCCTTCGCCTTCCTGAACGCCGCTGCCCCCGCCGACGTGAAGGTGATGACCGATATCAACGCCTACCTCGACTTCGTACTCACCACCTTCTTCGCCTTCGGCGTGGCCTTCGAAGTGCCGGTGGCCATCGTGCTGGCGGTCTGGGCCGGATTCACGACGCCCGGGAAGTTGCGCAAGTTCTGGCGTTTCGCGTTGGTAGGTGCCTTCTTCTTCGGCTTCGTATTGGCACCCCCGGATGTGGTGTCCATGACGCTCCTGGCCCTTCCGATCTACCTGCTCTATGAACTCGGCATGCTCATGGCCAGGATCATGGTGCCGGGCTCCCGCGAAGTGGATGCCCAGCGCGAGGCGGGCGGCAACGCATGAGCCTTACCGTGCGCCGCGCGGCTACGGCAGATGCCGCGGCCGTGGCAGCGCTCTCCACCCAGCTCGGTTACGCCAGCGCTGAACCCCAGGCGGCGGCACGTCTCGCCGCGCTCCAGGATCATCCGGACCTCTGGGCCCTGGTCGCGGAGCAGGACGGGCGAGTGATCGGCTTCATCGGTCTCATGGTCTTCCCCGCATTCCACAGGGATGGCCTGCATGGGTATATCACCGCCCTGGTGGTGGACGAGAAGCTACGCGGCAGCGGCGCAGGCGGGGCCTTGCTCAAGGCCTCGGAAGCCTGGTTCACCGAGCGGGGTGTGAAGCGCGTGAACCTCACAACCGCCTTGCATCGGGAAGCGGCGCACTCGTTCTATGAGAAGCGCGGATACACTTTTACTGGCAAACGCTTCACGAAAATTCTCTGATTCCCTGCTGTTGACGAAATCCCCTCAAAACGGGATGCTCCGGCATCGCCTTATTCCATAAGGCCAAGGGTATCTCATGGCGACCACCGCTCCCGCACAGAAAGCCGGCACCTTCCTCGGCCATCCCGTCGGCTTGGTTAACCTGTTCTTCACTGAGGCCTTCGAGCGTTTCAGTTACTACGGCCTGCGGGCCATGCTGATCCTGTATCTGGGCGATGCGGTCATCAATCACCGCGGCGGCTTGGCCTTGGACGACAAGCAAGCGGCAGGCATCTACTCCTTATACGTGGGGTTCGTGTATCTCCTTTCGCTGCCTGGCGGCTGGATTGCGGATCGGCTCCTGGGCCAGCAGCGCGCCGTGTTCTGGGGCGCCATCTTCATCGCCTTCGGTCAGTTCGCCCTGGCGCTGCCTTCCGGCGGGATCCCGTTCGCCTGTCTCGGTCTGGTGCTGATCGTGCTCGGCACCGGCCTGCTTAAACCCAACGTTAGCGTCATCGTCGGCCAGCTCTATCCTGAAGGCGGCGCGCGCCGCGACTCGGGCTTCTCCATCTTCTACTCCGGCATCAACCTAGGTGCCTTCGTCGCGCCCCTGCCGGTGAGCTACGTGGCCGAGACTTACAACTGGCACTGGGGTTATCTCATGTGCGGCTGCGTGATGCTGGGCGGAGCCCTGTGGTTCCGTCTCACCAAGCACTGGCTGGCAGGCGCGGGGGACTCACCCAGCCGCAGCGGCGATGCAGCCCGGGATGCGCATATCCAGAAGCAGGGTTGGATTAGCATCGCCGTGTTCATGGCGGCGCTGGCAGTGTTCGGTATCGCCCTGCAAGTTGGCTGGTTCAGCTTCGATCCCAATACCGCCGCCGGCTATACCGGTTACGGCATCCTGGCTGCTGCCATCCTGTTCTTCGCCTATCTCCTGGTGTTCGGCGGACTCACCACCATCGAGAAGAAGCGGGTGGTGGTGATCTTCCTCTTGTTCGCCGGCGCCGCCACGTTCTGGACCGGCTTCGAGCAGGCCGGTTCTTCACTCAACATCTTCGGTGAGCGCTATACGGACCGGCATGTGCTGGGCTTCGAGTTCCCAGCGGGCTGGTTCCAGAGCGTGCAGCCCCTGTTCATCATCGCTCTCTCGCCATTCATCGGTTACCTGTGGTTGAGGCTCGCGGCCAGGAACCTCAATCCCTCCACGCCGGTGAAGTTCGGCTTGGGGCTCATCATGATGGCGGTGGGCTTCCTGGTGATGGTGGGCGCGGCCCATGTGGTGGCTCACGGCGCCCTGGCCCTGCCTTACTGGCTGGTGGTGACGTACTTCTTCCATACCATCGGTGAGCTTCTGCTCAGCCCCGTAGGTCTCTCCGCCGTCACCAAGCTCGCACCGCCGCGCTATATGAGCCAGATGATGGGCACCTTCTTCATGGGTCTGTCCCTGGGCAACGTGTTCGCGGGCTTGGCGGGCGGCAAGCTTGACCCCAGCCAGATCAACCAGATGCCCGATGTATTCATGCAGATCGTGTATCTCGGCGTGGGTGCAGGACTCTTGTTCCTGGTGTTCAGCAAACCCATCCGTAAACTGATCGGCGGCGCCGAATGAGAGTCCGGTTTCCTTGAGTCAAAAAGAAAGCCCCCGTCAGGGGGCTTTCCACATCTACTATTTGCTCGCTGCTACTTGGCGGCCAACTTCTCCAACCAACGATAAGTGAAGAAGATCGTGACGATGAAGCCCGCGCCTGCCGCAAGCATGGTGTCGTTGATGTTCATGCCGGCGATAGCGAAGGAAGCGTTCGCCGCTGCGTCATGCAGCAGTTCCGCCGGGAAGGGATTGCCGCTGAAGGCCACCCAGGCTGTGAAGCCCACCGCCAGCACGCTCTCACCCACGATGAGACCTGAGGCTAGCAGGGTGCCGAGTTGTTTGGCGGCCTCTGCTTTCGGCTTGGATTGGCGGTCGGCGCGCTTGTCGAACAACCAACCCACCACCGCACCCACGGTCACCATGAGCGTGGACACCGTCGGCAGGTAGATGCCGAGACCCACGGCCAGCGGCGGCAAGCGCAGCTTGGTTGTCTTGGACATCACGAAGTCGATGAAGATCACCACCACGCCGATGAGGACACCCATACCCATGAGCTGCCATTTCTCCGGATCGTTCTGGATCACCGCCGAACCCAGGGCCGAGATCAAGCCAGCTTGGGGCGCGGGCAGGGCGTGGATACCGGCACCGGGTGCACCGGCGAAGCCGTAGGCCTTGTTCACCAGGTCCAACACCGGGGCGATGACCAGCGCGCTCGCGATGACGCCGATGACCAGGGCCCACTGCTGTTTGTAGGGCGTGGCATCCACCAGCTGGCCGGTCTTCAGGTCCTGCAGGTTGTTGTTGGCGATGGCCGCTACGTTGAACACGATGGCGGTCACGAACAGGGAGTAAGCGACGAGCGCCTTGCCCATCTCAGGCGGCAGGGCGGACTTCACCGTCACCACCAGGAACAGCGCTGTGGTGGCCACCACCAGGATGCCGATGCCGGAGAGCGGGCTGTTGGAGGCGCCGATCAGGCCGGCCATGTAGCCGCAGACCGTGGAGACCAGGAAGCCCACCACCACCACGATGAAGATGCCGCCGATGGTGAGTAGCAGCGCGTGGTCACCCAGGCCCGCGCCGGTGGCGAAGTTCCACAACAACCAGCAGATGGGCAGGATGCAGATGATGGAGATTATCCCGACTTGATCGACCGGGATATCCAGTTCTGTGCGGGGCAGGGTGTCGCCCTTGCCGGTCTTGCGCGCCTTCGAGGAGGCCATGGCGCCTTTCAAGCCGCCGATCACCGGTTTCACCAGTTTGACGAGCGTCCAGATGGCGGACACGGCAATGGTGCCGGCGCCCACGAAGCGCACGTAGTGGCTCCAGGTACCGCCTGCCAGGGCGCCCGCATCACCTGCGGCTGCATGCAGCGCGCTGAAGTGGGGTACACCCCACACCCAGCCGATGATGGCGCCGACGAACATGGCGATGCCGACAGTGATGCCCACCAGGTGGCCGATGCCGAACAGGGCCAGCGACAGCTGGAAATCGAAGCCGGAGACCGGCGCCTTGTCGTCGTTGCCGAGACGGAAGTTCGCCGCCACGTCACCGAGGAAGAGGCGTGTCTGCACGAACACCAGGAACACAGCCGAGACCAGCGAACCTACTAGCACGGCCTTCAGCCCCTTGCCGCCGGACTCCACCGACTCCTTGTCCTGCACGTCGCCGGAACCCACCTTGATTACTTCGGCGCATGCGGTGCCTTCCGGATAGGGCAGGTCCGATTCCGTCACCAGCGCGCGGCGCAGCGGGATGGAATACATCACGCCCAGGATGCCGCCGGTGGCGCAGATGGCCACCGATTCCCAGTAGGGGAAGCCGGTCCACCAGCCGATCATGATGAAGCCCGGCAACACGAAGATGATGGAGGAGAGCGTGCCCGCCGTGGAGGCGATGGTCTGCACGATGTTGTTCTCCTGGGCCGTGGACTGGCCGAGCCAGCGCAGCAGTGCCATGGAGATCACAACCGCCGGGATGGAGGTTGAGAAGGTGAGGCCGGCCTTCAGGCCGAAGTACACGTTGGCCGCGGTGAACACCACGCACAGGATGATGCCGATGATGATGCCGCGAGGTGTGATCTCCTTGAGCGGCATGGCCTTGGCTTGGTTCATGTGTATCCCCTGCGGCTTAGGGCCGCGTTGGCGTGTACCATAACCCATCCCAAAACAGGTGTCTCGGCCCTGAAACCTCCTCCATGACCAGCGACGCGCGCCAGCGCCTGCAGTTCATCCTCGCCTTCGCGATCGTATATATCGTATGGGGTTCCACTTACCTGGCCATCCGCATCGGCGTGGCGGACCTACCACCGGCGTTGCTGGCCGGTGCCCGCAATACCTCCGCGGCCGTGGTCCTCATGCTTATCGCCTGGCAGCGCACCGGCATGGCGCCCTGGCGCTCGCCGGACTGGAAAATCGCGGTGCCGGTGGGTTTGGCCATGATCGCGTTGGCCAATGGCTTCACCACCTGGGGTGAAGACTGGGTGCCGTCCAACCAGGCGGCGCTGATATCCGTGTGCTCGGCCCTGTTCACCGCGTGGTTCGGCACCTTCGGCCCCCGTGGCCATGCTCTGAGTGTCCGCGCCAAGACCGGTCTCGCCATAGGCTTCGTCGGCGCCTTGTTGCTGCTGATGCCGGGTCATGGCTTCAGCTTCCAGCATCTCGGCGCACAACTGCTGATACTTATATCCACCGCCAGCTGGGCCGGCGGCGCCATGTGGGGCCGTCACAAGCAGCCGACTACGCCGCCCTTGATGCTCGCTTCAATGCAGATGCTGACTGGCGGAGTAGCCCTGCTCATCGTCGGCTTCGCCACCGGTGAAGCGAGTCAGTGGCAGTGGACCTTCAAGGGCGTGGGAGCAGTCGTATACCTGGCTGTATTCGGGTCCTGCCTCTCGTACACCACCTATATATGGTTGGTGCGGAAAGTGACGCCGGACAAGCTCAGCACCATCGCGTATGTGAATCCGTTGGTGGCGGTGATACTGGGATGGGTGGTGTTGGGGGAGACCTTGAATGGGTGGCAGGTAGGGGGGATGTTCGTACTGCTGTTCGGCGTGCTGCTGATCAACACGCGTGCGGGTTCATTCGCCAAGCAATTGATCCTAAGAAGGACTTAGAGAGTCGGTGCTGCCTTCGGTCGCGCTGCATCAAGAGGGCGGGTTTCCCATCCGGAGATGACTTCGCTAGATTAGTAAACGCTGAATCTGACTAAGATTAATCCGTATCGAACTGCTGCCACCATTCCAGCGACGTCGGTTCCGGCGTCGCCGGCAACGGCATGGTGGAGGCTTCCGGTTTCACTCGGAACAGGAGCATGTTGTCTTCAGCGTGAGTCTTGATGATTTGGTCAAAGTACTTGGGATCCGGTGCCGGTACCAGTTTGCCGGGATTCTGTTCGGCCCCCAGGGGCATGAACTTGTCCGCGACCAAGAGATAGTCACCCGGTTTGATGCGGCCGTCGTGGATCTCTGCATAGAATTCGCGACTAGATGTTACGTAGCTCATGGGTGCCCCCAGTTCATATAGGGTCATGGATCGCGGCCACTGGAAGCTCACGATATGGCCGGGTTTGTCGGCGATCGCGTCTTTCAGATGATTGAAACCGCCCACGCCGCCGATGCTGTTCTTATGGGCCGGCACCCAGAGGAAGATGCCTAAGGCGAACACTGCCAGCAGGAACATCGAGACGCCGCCCAGGATGCCGCGCACTACGCCGTGCAGCTTGTCGGTCTTGAACACCGGTTCGATGGCAGCGAGAGCCAGCAGGGCGATGGCCGGTGCCGCCGGCAGGATGTACTTGCTCTGCTTGGAGGCGGAGAGGGTAAAGAACAGCACAGTCCACAACACCCAGATGAACAGAAGCCGCCAGCGGAACTCGCGGCGCGCGTAGCGGAAACCGTAGTAGAGGCCGAAGGGCAGCAACAGACACAGAGGCACGAAGTCGGGCCACACGGTCTGGGCGTACAGCCACCAAGGTTGCAGGTGATCGAAGCCCACGAAGAAGCGCGTGAAGTTCTGGTAGACCAGCACCGCGCGCACGAACTCCCAGTTCACCATGAAGCCGGCGGCGATGTACCAGGGCACGATACCGATGAGCGAGAGCAGGATGCCGCGCACGGGCGACATGCGCCAGATCTCTTTGGCCGCGAGACCTGTCCTATAGGCGAAGCCGCGGTGCTCCCCGGTGTCCGCCTGCAGGCTCATGAAGGAGTTGGCGATGATCTCGAGTCCCATCACCGGCAGCGTCACCAGGATGCCCACCGGACCCTTGGCAGCGGTGGCCAGCGCCACGCCCAGCCACATCTCCCAGGGGAACTTGCGCAGCGGCGGGTCGGTGCGGATACGGATGTAGCCGGTGAAGGCGATGAGCGTGCCCAGGATCAAAAGCGAGTCCGACTGGGCCATGAAGAAGTTGTAGATGACCGCGGGCAGGGCCGCGCCGGTGAGCGGCAACAGCCACTTGGGCCAGCTGGGGAAGAGTTCCTTCTGCAGCCGCGACAGCCAGAATATCCACAGGAGATAGGCGGCGTAGGCGGGCACGCGGATGGCGGCTTCCAGAGGCAGGCCGAACCAGGAGGCCGCTAGGCACATCCAGAAGTACAGCGGCGGGTACTCGATGTAGGGCACGCCGTTCTTGATGGGCACCAGGTACTGGTGGCGCGCCAGCATCTCGCGCACCGCTTCCGCGAAACGCGGTTCCATGGAGGGTACGGGGCCGTGGTTGAACATCGACACTAGGCAGAGGCCGCCCAGGGTGATCAGCAACCAGTGGAGCGCAGTCAGTCTCTTCAATATTGGCATCGAGCGCTTCCGTCGCGGGTGACCCATCATACCAATGCCTGTGCCATCATCGGCGCATGAACTACCGTCACGGCTTCCATGCGGGCAACTTCGCCGATGTGGTGAAGCACTCGTTACTGACGATGCTGCTGGAAGCGTTAAATCGCAAGCCCGCCCCCTGGGCCTATCTCGATACCCATGCCGGTGCCGGGGCCTATGACCTCCTGTCCGAAGCGGCGCAGCGCACCGGCGAAGCCCAGGGCGGCATCGCCCGGCTCTGGAAGGATCGTGGCAGGCTGCCCGCCGCCGCAGAGAAGCTCTGCATCCTGGTGGCGGAGCTGAATCCGGGACTGGCTCCGGCTGAGCTGCCTCGGGTCTATCCCGGTTCACCCCGGGTCGCGGCGGCCATGGCCCGGGCGCAAGACAGGCTGTATCTCGCGGAACTGCACCCGGAAGAGGCCTATCTCCTGCGTGGCGAGTTCCAGAGGAATAAGGCAGTGGCCGTCCACGAGCGGGATGGCTACGAGATGTTGAAGGCCCTCACTCCCCCTAAAGAACGTCGCGGCCTGGTGCTCATGGATCCGCCCTATGAGAAATCCGATGAATTTGAGATGGCGGCGGGAGCGCTGATCGCTGCATATCGACATTGGTCTACGGGCGTCTATGCTCTCTGGTACCCCATCAAGGATGATTCGGCGCGGAGGCGTTTCCTGCGGCGGCTGGAGCAGTCCGGCCTGCGCAAGATCCTGCTCACGGAGCTATACCTTCCGCCCCAGGAGGGCCTGTCGGGCACCGGCCTCCTGGTGGTGAATCCGCCCTGGCAGATGGATACCGAGGCTCGTGATTGCCTGGAAGCTCTGGCGCCCATCCTGGGCGCAGATCGCTCCGAGGTCCGTTGGCTGGTGCAGGAATAGAGCCTCTCTTGACAAATGACTCTCGGTCATTATCTAATGACTCAGGGTCATTAGCTTAGGGTTTGAATATGCCCAAGAGCCGCGCTGTCACCGACGCCCAGAAGGAAGCCCGTCGCGCTGACATCCTCAAGGTGGCGTTGCACCGCTTCACCCTCACGCCTTACGAACACCTGAGCATGGCCGACACCGCCGACGAGGTGGGCGTCGCCAAGGGCACCCTCTATCTCTACTTCAGGAGCAAGGAGGAGATGTTCCTTGCCATCTACACCGAGCAGCTCGCTGCCTGGTTCCATGAACTGGATCGGGGTCTGCAACAGCCCGGCAGTGACACCAGTGTGGCGGGTTTCCTCAAGCTCCTGGGGGACTCTCTGGTGAGCCGTCCTGAACTCCTGCGGCTCATCGCCATCCTGCACACCAAGCTGGAGAGCAACGTCGACGCCGCCACCGCGCGCAAGTCCCGCGTCTGGCTGGATGAGCGCCGCCGCGCCACGGGCGCGCTACTGGAGAAGCGCGCGCTGTTCCTGAAGCCGGGACAGGGTGCTGAACTCTTGCAGCAGATCCACGTCTTGGTGATCGGTTTCCAGCATCTCGCTGAGCCCGCCGGTGGTATGCGCGAAGCGCTGGCAGCGCCAGACATGGCAGCTCACCGCGTGCAGTTACGCGAGTCGTTACTGAAAACCATCAACACTCTTCTCACGGGACTCGCCTACGAGTCCAAGTACCAGAAATAGATGTCGGGTCCCCGTCTTTCCGTGAAACTGCTCAGCCCAGCTGACTACAAGCTCATGCCCTGGAAGAACGGACGCGGCGCCACCACCGAACTCGCCATCCATCCCCAAGGCTCGGACCTGAACTCGCTGCCTTTCGAATGGCGGGTGAGCATGGCGGACGTGGTGGAGGACGGTGACTTCTCGCCCTTTCCTGGTTACGACCGCACCCTGGTGATGGCCAGGGGCGCCGGCATAGAGCTGGAGTTCGATGGTGCCTCGGCGCCGCAGCACCTGGCCGTGCCCGGAGACGCGGCGGTCTTCTCCGGCGATTGGCGTACCCGCGGGCGGCTCCTGGGTGGCCCGGTGCGGGACTTCAACGTCATGAGCGCCCGCACGCGCATGCATCACGAGTGCGAGGTGATCTCCGGTGGTCCTGTGGAGTTCGTATGGGAACCGGGGCAGGAGACGCTGTTCTGCCACTGTGTCGCCGGCAACCTGGCCCTCAAGATGCGTGGCAACGCCGAATGGCGCCTGGAGCCGGAGCACAGCGTGTTACTGCCGGCAGAAGCGGGTTATCTAGGCTTCAGCCAACTCATGGTCATGCCCCATACCCGCGACACTCTGGCCACGGTGGTGCGCCTGCGCAAGCTATAGACTGTATCGGTCTGGAAAAAGAGGAAGGGGATGAAAGGGATTTTCCACACGCTCATCTGGTTCTTGGGCTTGGCGCTGGTCACCGCCGGCATCGCCTTTCTTATGGCGCGGCCCGTGGCTGTCGCCGCCTGCCCACAGTGCTTCGGCTTGCAGAGCGGCGGCGGGAGCGTGTATCTGCAATCCGGCATGACGGATGCGCAACGTGCTCAGGTCCACGCTGCCATCGATGAAGCCTTGACCCGTACCTCGGTGTTCTACGGTTCCCTTCTGTACGAGCCGCGCATCATGGTCTGTGCCGACGATGCCTGTTATCACCGTATCGGCGGAGCGCCTCACAGTGGCGTGGGCTCAGTGGGTTCCTTCGCCCTAGTGGTCGCGCCCGAGGGCGTGAACCCAGTGTATATCGCTGCAGGACTCTCACGCACCGAGTTGCAGGGGCGGGTGGGCTTCTGGAAGTTCGAGATGGGCGCGATCCCCATGTGGTTCGATGAGGGCCTGGCGGTGTTGGTAGCGGACGATCCCGCCTACGTGCTGCCGCCGGGGCGAGGTGATCGCTGCAAGGCAGGTTCCTTCCCGGACATGCCCGCCACGCCCACAGATTGGCATGAGGAATTGCAGCAAGAAGGCGACGTGTTGTACGCCCAGTCCGCCTGCAAGGTAAGCATGTGGGTGCTGGAGAATCATGGCCCCAAGGCCGTCACCGGTCTGCTTGGTGATGTAGCCCAGGGCAAGGACTTCAATACATTGTTCCTGGCTCAGTGACGTCGGTCTGATCTTCATCGGCAGGGAACCAAATCCTTGACCCATGGTCACGCCAGCCGCTATTGAGGCACGCAGGGAGCGAGACCATAATCAGGCCCCTCGCGCCGAACTATCATCCGGGAAATCTCCATGCATCTGCATCGACCGACCTTGGCCGCCAGCCTCGTCTTGCTGTCTTTCTCTGTGTGCGCGGCCACCGCGCCCGACTTCGAGCCGCGCGAGAGCTTCGCACCTTTCGTCTATCCGGTACCCGCTTCTTCCTACCGCTCCGCAGCGGGCGTACCCGGCGCCGACTATTGGCAGAACCGCGCAGACTACAAGATAGCGGCCAAGCTCGATCCCACGAGCGACACGCTCACGGGAGAGGAGCTCATCACCTACACCAACCACAGCCCCGATGCGCTGCCGGTGCTGTGGCTGCAGATGGACCAGAACCGTTATCGCGCTGATGCCCGCGGCGCCTTCACGGACGAGGAGTTCCCCAAGGAATTCACCAGCGGCTACAAGATCGATTCCGTGGACATCGTCGAGGGCAAGGTCGCGCAGCACGCCGCCTGGACGGTGGTGGATACCCGCATGCAGGTGACCCTACCTGAGGCTGTCAAACCCAAGGATGGGAAAGTCCAGCTGCGCATCCGCTGGAGCTACACTGTGCCCGGTCCCTTCGGCGGCCGTAATGATGTGGATCACAGCAAGAACGGCGATATCTTCGAGATCGCCCAGTGGTATCCGCGTCTCTGCGTGTACGACGACGTGCGCGGCTGGGACACCTCACCCTTCCTGAACCAGGAGTTCTACCTGGAATACGGCGACTTCGACTATTCGGTCACCGTACCCTGGGACATGATCGTGGTGGGGTCAGGTGAGCTAATGAACCCCAAGGATGTGCTCACGGCCCCAGAGCTGAAGCGCCTGGATCAGGCCCGCCATAGCGACAAGACTGTGATGATCCGCGCGCCGGGAGAGGTCACGGATCCCGCCAGCCGTCCCGTGCAGCAGGGCGATCTCACCTGGCATTTCCAGATGAAGCAGACCCGCGACGTGGCCTTCGGCGCTTCCAAGGCCTATGTCTGGGATGCGGCACGCATCAACCTGCCCCAGGGCAAGACCGCCCTCGCCATGTCCGCCTATCCCGTCGAGAGCGCCGGCGATGCGGGCTGGGCGCGGGCCACCGAGTACCTGAAGGGCTCCGTGGAGTACTTCTCCAAGCAGTGGTTCCCCTACACCTACCCCGTGGCCATTAACGAGGCGGGCACCGCCGGCGGCATGGAGTATCCGGGTATCACCTTCGACGCCAAGGAGGCCCACGGTCCGGTGCTGCACTGGCTCATCGCCCATGAGATCGGTCACAACTGGTTCCCCATGGTGGTGGGCAGCGACGAGCGGCGCGACGCTTTCATGGACGAAGGCTTCAACACCTTCATCGACGTGTACGAGGCGGACGCCTTCAACCACGGCGAGTTTGCCCCCAAGCGTGATAGCGAATACGCGCCCGGCAAGGGCAACCCGGCGGACGAACTGCTGCCGATCATCGCCGACCCTGACGCGCCGCCGCCGCTTACCTATGCGGATCAGATCCCTGAGAAGTACCGCCATTCCATCACCTACTTCAAGTCGGCCTATGGGCTGGTGTTGTTGCGGGAAGTGATCCTGGGGCCTGAGCGATTCGATGCCTCGTTCCGCCGCTACATCGCAGCCTGGGCCTTCAGGCATCCCAAGCCCTCGGACTTCTTCCGCTTCATGGACAGCGACGCGGGTGAGGACCTGTCATGGTTCTGGCGCGGCTGGTACCAGCACAACTGGACCCTGGACCAGGCGGCGACGGACGTGAAGCCGGTGGACGGAGATTGGAGCAAGGGCGCGGCAGTGACCCTCTCCAACTATCGCAAGCTGGTGATGCCCACCACGCTGCAGGTGGACTACGTGGATGGCAGTCAGAAAGAAGTCCGCATCCCGGTGGAGACTTGGATGCTGCACAAGAGCTGGACCATCACGGTGCAGGGCAAGTCGGCGGTGAAGTCCGTGACCTTGGACCCGCAGCACCTGCTGCCGGACATGGACCGCAGCAACGACAGCTATACGGTGCCGGCCAAGCCCTGAGGGATCAGGCTGCGCTGCGCACGCCTTGTCCCGGCGCGGCCGCACCGCGCCGGATGAGGCCACGAGCCAGGAACAATTCGACCCGTTCGAAGGGGATGCGGTCGCCGGCATCGCTGCCGTAATAAGTCTCGACGATGCGGCCTTCCTCATCGATGAGGAAGTCCGCGGGCATGAGGTTGTTGGTCTTGAGCCCCGCCACGCCCACGATACTGAGGCCCTTGATCAGAGTCGGTACGCGGGTAAATATCGCCTTGAGCTTGCGCAGGAACGAGCGCTCGATGCCGTAGCGCAGGTGCGCGGTGGCGGTCGGATCCGCCACCACCGTGAAGGGTCGCGGATGACGCGCCACGAAACGTTTCACTTCCTCATCGGTGGAAGCGAACACTGCCACAATATCCAATCCCAGGGCCAATAGGCCCTTGTGCTGCTGGGTCAACTCGTAAATGCGGTAGTTGCAGAACGGGCAGGCTGCGTCACGGAAGAAGCACAGCAGGGTACGGCGGCCTTGGCCGATGTGAACCTGTTCACCGTAGATGTCGCGGAACTCGAGGGCGGGCGCGGGGGAAGGGGCGGTGAGTCTCATGGATTCCTCCTTGAAGACGGCATGGGGGCGATAGATCTGCGGCGGCGCGTGCTGCGCGTCAGGCGGCTTGTTCGAGCTCGAAACGGAAGGTGGCGAGGTCCACGGGCTGGTCTTCCAGGACCCGGAACACGCAACGCCGGTCACCGGCCTGGAAGCGTTCCTCACGCACCACCCGCACGCCCAGCAGGCGCGTCAGGGTGGAGACGGTAACGCTGCAGAGATGTGGTCGCTTCAGCGCCACGTTGAGGTACGGGCAGTTGCGCTCCACCAGCACGTAGCCACGCGCATCCTTGCGCACCGAGGTGTGCGGATCCTCTTCCATGTAGATGCCCTTGAGGGTCTTGATGCGCTCCGGCAGGGTCTTGCCCTCGAGCTTGGGCAGCCAGTACTGCACCTGCTGTTCGGTGATGGCGCCGAGCAGCTTCACCAGCGCTTCGGGTCCGAGTTGCTCGGCGACAGCGTCCACCAGGGTCATGGACAGCTGGTCATAGTTCTTGGGGAAGAGGTGGTCACCGGCGGCGGTGATGCGGAAGCTTACCGAGGGGCGACCGGCGCCTTCGGCGGCGCGTTCGCAGCGGGCGATCCAGCCTTCCTCTTCCAGCAACTGCAGTTGCTGGCGCGCACCCTCGCGGGTCATCTTCAGGTGCTCCGCCACCTCGCTGGCAGTGCCTTCGCCCTGGCGCTTGAGGAACCCGAGGATCTGTCGGCGCGATTCCGACAGGTTGGCGGCGACTGAAGTGCTCATTTGGATGGACGGGGGTTGTGACCGACGTTGAAATCGTACACCAGACGGGCGCCCTGGTAGGCGCCGAGACCCAGCGCGAAGAAGCCCAGCACCGAGAGGCCGAAGCTGGCCCAGGCCTGCAGGGGATCTGGCATCCGGTCGGGGCGCTGCAATATCAGCGCCACCACCGCCAAGCACCAAGCCGAGCCCATGAGCATCATGTGGCGTTCCGCCACAGCTTGGCCCGGGTGGTCTTCGGCCATGGCCATGAGATCCATGAAACCGGCGCACATGGCGACGAGGCCCATCACCCCGCCCACCACGCCGCACCAGAAGGACGCTTGCCACCAGGCAGGGGCCCGCGTCAGCAGATAGCCGAGATCCAGCACCGGTACCACGGTCCAACATACGACCGGGAAATGCACCAGTGCCGGATGCAACGGATGACCGCCGAGGCGCAGGCCCTGCATGGCTTCAGCTCTCTTAGGCTGCCGGGGTCTGGGCCTGCAGGATCGCAGTCACCAGAGTCAGGAAGCCGATCACTGCCACCAGTGCATGCACCACGATCACCGCGTGGGGATGCTTCTGCTTGCGCAGGTGGAAGCTCAGCAGGTAGAAGCCGCCCAGGGCCGCCACCAGCAACAGGATCAGGGCGATGCGCGCGGTGCCCCCGCCCATGCCCGCCATCACCCCCACGATCAGGAGTACGAGGCCAGTGGCGCCGAACAGGCCGTGCAGCACGGCTATGCCCATGGGCAGGCTCTTACCCTTGAAGCTCAATACCGCAAGATACAGGCCGCCCAAGGCGCCCAGAGCGAACAGGATTGCAGCGTAGACCAGGAACATGAGCGTCTCCCTTGATTAAAGCAAGTAACGGCTTGCAAATATAGCAGAGCCCCGGAGGGAGTCAACCAGCGGGAAGACCGGGGCCGCAGAGCCCCGGTCTGGGCTGGTCCAGCGGCTCAGTGCGGCCAGAGCCGCATGAAAACCGCGCCCGTGACCAGGGCATAGATGACGCTGTCTACCAGGTTCTTGAGGGTGGAGCTCAAGGTCTCGCCCCACCAGATATGGTTGGGCAGGCTGCCGAAACCGAAGCCCATGAAGGCAGCGCAGGTCACGATGCAGAACACCAGGCCGGATGCGCTACCGGCCGGCAGGGCGGCGCCCGCGATATAGGCGGCGAAGATCGCCACCAACAGGCAGAAGCAGAACCACAGCCCCAGGCTCTTGCCCATGCTGAA
>DASYCJ010000123.1:0-11378 GCA_036500225.1 Gammaproteobacteria bacterium | reverse complement strand
TACTCCAACACGGGCGCCATGGTGGCGGCGGCCACCGCGAGCCTGCCGGAATGGGCCGGCGGCCGGCGCAACTGGGACTACCGCTATGCCTGGGTGCGGGATTCTTCGTTCATGCTGCGTGCCCTGTTCACCGCGGGCTACATCGGTGAGGGCACCGCCTACCTCGACTGGCTCCTGAAGCGCTGCAACGAAGACGGCGGCGACCTGCACACCCTCTACGACATCCACGGCGACGGCGAGTTGAAGGAGGAGGATCTGCCGCTGCGAGGCTGGCGTGACTCCAAACCGGTGCGCATCGGCAACGCGGCCGCGGGCCAGTTCCAGCTCGACATCTACGGCAGCCTCATCGATGCTGCCCTGCACTACCAGAACTCCGGTGGAGTACTGACGGTGGCTGAGGCGGAGACCCTGGTGCAACTGGTGGAGCGCGTACGCAGACACTGGCGTGAGCCCGACGATGGCATCTGGGAGACCCGCGGCCCGCGCAGGCACTACACCTATTCCAAGACCTGGGCCTGGGTGGCCTTGACCCGCGGCGCGGAACTTGCGGAGAAGACCGGTCTCGACGTGGACCGGGACAGCTGGCGGCGGGAAGCGGATGAGCTGCAGCAGGAAGTGCTGACGCGAGCCTGGAACCCGGAGCTCAAGGCCTTCACCCAGTCCTATGACAGCGCGGTGTTGGACGCGGCAGTGCTGGTGATGCCCATCGCCGGTATCGTCAAGCCGGACGACCCGCGCTTCATCTCCACCCGCGAGGCGGTGGTGAAGAAACTCACCGCCGGCCGCTATCCGCTGCTGTATCGCTACGACTATCGCGAGACCGACGATGGCGTAGGCGGCCGCGAGGGCGCCTTCCTGTTGCCTTCCTTCTGGCTGGTGGAGGGGCTAGTGATGGCCGGCCGCCACGCGGAAGCCCGTGCCGCGTTCGAGAGCCTCATCGGATACGCCTCACCCCTCGGTCTCCTGAGTGAGCAGGTAGATCCAGATCACGGCAGCCTGCTCGGCAACCTGCCCCAGGGCTTCAGCCATCTGGGTCTCATCAACGCGGCCCTGCGCCTCGAAGCCGCCGAGGATGAACTGCGTCCCAACAACGTGGGCCGCGCCGCCGCCTTCTCCAGCAGCAAGTCGCCCATCACCAAGTAGAGGTGGCGGGTGCTAGAGTCTCGATAAGAAGAGCGCCACGGCACAGTGCGCGCCTCGAGCGCACATGGACACCGCTAAACCCAAGACCCCGACTCCCGCTGCACAGACCCCGCCTGAGGGCTTGAGCAAACAGCTCCTGCCCTGGCTGGTGGCGGTGGCGTTCTTCATGGAGTCTCTGGACACCACCATCCTCAACACCGCGGCACCGGCCATCGCCACCGCCCTCGACATCGTGCCCCTGAGCATGAAGGCGGTGCTGTCGAGCTACACGTTAAGTCTTGCCGTATTCATCCCCATCAGCGGCTGGATGGCGGATCGATTTGGTACACGTCGTGTATTTGCCTCCGCGATCGGCATCTTCACCCTGGGCTCCTTCCTCTGCGGTCTCTGCACCGGCATCCACGCGCTGGTGGCCTGCCGCATCCTGCAGGGCATGGGTGGCGCGATGATGATCCCGGTGGGACGCATCACCGTGGTGCGCACCTTCGCCCGCTCCGAACTGATCCGCACCATCAGCTTCATCGCCATCCCGGGCCTGGTGGGTCCGATGCTCGGCCCCATCGCCGGCGGCTTGATCGTGGCCTACCTGCATTGGCGGGTGATCTTCTTCCTCAATATCCCGGTGGGTCTCATCGGCCTGTATCTCGTGTACCTGCACCTGCCGGATTACCGGGAGACCAAGCGCACGCCGCTCGACATCGTGGGCCTGATCCTGTTCGGCTCCGGCGTCGCGCTGCTCTCTTATGTACTGGAGGTGTTCGGCGAGACCACCTTGAGCGGCCGCGAGATGATCGGCCTGATCATCATCGCCCTGACCCTGCTGGGCGGTTACGGCCTGCACTCGGTGCGCATGACCCATCCCTTGCTGCGTATGCCGATGTTCCGCATCCGCACCTTCCGCGCCGCGGTGAGCGGCGGTTTCGTCACGCGCTTAGGCATCGGCGGCATCCCCTTCCTGTTCCCGCTGCTCTATCAGGTGGGTCTGGGCTTCACGCCGGTGCAGTCCGGTCTCATGCTCCTGCCCCAGGCCTTCGCCGCCATGAGCCTGAAGCTCACCATGCCGCGCATCCTGGCGCGCTTCGGTTACCGACGGGTACTGGTGTCCAACACCCTGATGATCGGCGCCATGATTGCGCTGTTCGCCACCATCGGCAGCGAGACACCGGTGTGGTTGGTGGTGATGGAGGTGTTCGCCTATGGCTTCTTCTCCTCGCTGCAGTACACCAGCATGAACACCCTAGCCTTCGCCGACGTGAACACGCGCCAGACCAGCGCCGCCTCCACCATCGCCAGCACCCTGCAGCAACTCTCCATCAGCTTCGGCGTGGCGGCGGCTTCGTTGGTGACGGCGGCCTTCATCCCGGATCGTTTCCACACCACTCCGACGGAGATGATCCACGGCATCCACCTAGGGTTCCTGGTGTTGGGGGGGCTCACGGCGGTCTCGACCCTGGTGTTCGCCGGCCTCAAGAAGAGCGATGGGGACTCGGTCAGCCGGCCGAAAGCGGTGCTACAGGGGCCGCAAGGCCCCGCCTGATCCTGCCGCAGAATCTCTGCCTACACGACATAAAAATAGGGTGAATACCCTATTCCTGTGTCGGTCTTCTGTCAGTGACACTGTGTAACACGACATAACCAGATGGCACCGGTCTCTCCGTTTTAGGCACCTAGAGCCTGCAACGAAGCCGCTCGATCCATCCACACACTCCGATAAAGCGCGCCCCGCCGGCAGGTCCCCCGGATGGAGGTGCACAAACATGGAGACGCGCTCAGGGGCGCGTAGCACGGATGAAAAAAACAGCTCTCAGCATACGCGGCGCCGTCTGGGCCGCCTTGTTCCTGCTCTCGGCACATGCCCCGTCAGCCCTGGCCCTCGCAGATGACAAGGGTTTCGCCGACCTCTCGTTGCAGGAACTCGCCAACCTGCCGGTGACTTCGGTGTCGAAGAAACCGGAACCGCTGGCCAACGCGGCCGCGGCGATCTACGTCATCACCAACGATGACATCCGCCGCGCCGGCGTGCGTACCCTGCTGGGCGCGCTGCGGCTCGCGCCCAACCTGCAGACCGCGGAAGCGAACAACCAGGCCTGGGCGGTGGGGGCGCGCGGCAACAACCAGACCAGTGCCGACAAGATGCTGGTGCTCATCGACGGGCGCATCGTCTATTCGCCGATCTTCTCCGGCACCTTCTGGGACGCGCAGAACGTGATGCTCGAGGACATCGACCGCATCGAGGTGATCAGCGGCCCCGGTGGCACGCTGTGGGGCACCAACGCCGTGAACGGCATCATCAACATCATCACGCGCAAGGCCCAGGACAGCAAAGGCCCGCTGGCGGCGCTCGGTGCAGGCAAGCACGGCGGCAACGCAGAAGCGCGCTACGGGGGCGACATCGGTGAAGACGGCGCCTACCGCTTCTATGGCATGGCCAGCGACGATTACCACAGCAATACGCAGCCGATATTGAAGAAGGGTACCGGCGAGCTCATGAGCGAACCCCTCCCCGACGGCCAGAATCTGGTGCAGACAGGTTTCCGCACCGACTGGCTCGATGCGGATCGCCAGTACACCCTGCAGGGCGACGCCTACCAGCGCGACGAGGACAACGGTATCAACCTGCCCGGCGCGAGCTTCACCCGCATCTCTGGCATGAACCTCACCAGCAACTGGCAGGACAAGCTGGACGGCGGTTCCAACCTCCAGCTGCTGGCCTATTTCGACCATACCCGTCGCAACATCCCGGACAACTATGACGACGCAGAGAACATCGGCGACGTGGAGTTCCAACAGGCCTTGCCGCAGATGCATGCCCAGAGCCTCACCTGGGGCGCGAGCTACCGCTACGTGGCGGACGACGTGCTGAACGAGCCTACTTCAGGCCTGAACTTCGAACCGCCGCAGGTGAATCAGAACTGGGAGAGCCTGTATGCCCAGGACGAGAGCGCGCTCTCGGACGTGGTGCGCAGCACCCTCGGCCTGCGCTACGAGCGCAACCCCTATACCGGCGGCGAATGGCTGCCCAACGCGCGCATCGCCTGGAACATCACCAGTGACAGCCTGGTATGGGCCGCAGCGTCGCGCGCGGTGCGTTCGCCCTCACGCCTGGACGTGGACCTGTATTCGCCGCAGCAGGCGCCGTTCTTCCTGGTGGGCAACAAGGACTTCGAGTCGGAGGTGGTGAAGGTGTATGAGGCGGGCCTGCGCGCCCAGCCCACGCCGGACTTCTCCTACTCGGTGAACGTGTATCACAACTATTCGGACAACCTGCGCACCGAGACAGTGGTGAGCCTGGTGCCGTTCCAGGTGACCTTCGCCAATGGCATGAGCTGGAGCACCACCGGCATCAACGCCTGGGCCACTTACAAGGTCATGGACAACTGGCGCTTGCAGGCGGGTTTCCTGGCGCAACGCGAGAGCCAGACCCTGCAGCCCACCGCCGTGGCCCCCAGTATCAGTGCTGAAGGCGATGACCCCTCCAACCAATGGAGCCTGCGTTCGTCCTATGACTTCGGCGACACGGTGGAATTCGATGTGACGGTGCGCCACGTCAGTGCGCTGAACAGCCTGCCTGTGCCGGATAGCGTCCCTGTGCCGGCCTACACCACCGGCGACATCCGTCTGGGCTTCGAGCTCGGCGAGGCCTACGAACTGTCCCTCATCGGCGCCAACCTGTTCGGCCCTGCGCACAACGAATTCGCCCCGCTCGCCGCCACCGCCCAATACGGACGCAGCTATTACCTGCGCCTCACCTGGCGGCCGTGAGTGCATGAGAGATGCTCGGCCAGACGACATAAATTCTTCGGGGAGTTCCGCAGGAATGTCCATGGCTGTACTATGTTCCAGTAGCGAATGTCGACACAGGGACGGTAGGGGTTCATTCGCATCGACAGGCGGCGGCAAGCGCCGCTGTACCTCGCCCGCAATCCAGGGACACGTCCACCGCGGTCATCGCCGGCCGTCGAAGGTGGATGGAGCGTATCGGGGAATGGATACAACTCATCTGCGTTACTGTTCCATCCGTCGTAGCCTCCTGGCTGCGGCCTTGCTGTCCGTCTACGTCGGTGCGGTACACGCCGACGAGAAAAACCTCGCGGACCTGTCGCTGCAGGAACTTGCGGACCTGCCGGTGACCTCGGTGTCCAAGAAGCCGGAGCCGCTGGCGGACGCCGCCGCCTCCATCTACGTGATCACCGGCGATGCCATCCGCCGCTCCGGCGCAAGGAGCATCCCCGAGGCCCTGCGTCTCGCGCCCAACCTCGAAGTCGCGCAGATCAGCGCGGATGGCTGGGCCATCAGCGCGCGGGGTTCTAACGCCGCCTCTGCCGACAAGCTCTTGGTGCTCATCGACGGACGCATCATCTATACGCCGCTGTTCTCAGGCACCTTCTGGGACGCCCAGGATGTGATGCTGGAAGACATCGATCGCATCGAAGTGGTCAGCGGCCCCGGCGGTACCCTGTGGGGCACCAACGCTGTGAACGGCGTCATCAACATCATCACCAAGAAGTCCCAGGACAGCCAGGGCGGCCTGGCCAGCGCCGGCGGCGGCCAGCGCGGCGCCGACAGCGATGCACGTTACGGCGGACAGTTCGTGGATGGCGGCAGCTATCGCGTATACGCCATGTCCACCAACACCTACGCCAGCCCCAGCACGCCGAAGCAGCCGCCCAGCGACGGCCTGAACATGTTGCAGGCCGGGTTCCGCTCTGACTGGTCGGGGGTCAGCCAAGGCTTCACGCTGCAGGGCGACGCTTACCAGAGCAATGAGGACCAGACGCTGCCCGGCGGCAGGGAGCGGCTCTCGGGACTCAATCTCCTCAGCCATTGGGACGACAAGCTGGACGACGGCTCTTCGTTAAGCCTGCTCGCCTACTACGACCGCACCAAGCGCTTCGCGCCGACCGACTACGGCGAGACCCTGGACATCGCCGACGTGGAGTTGCAGCAGACCCTGCCGGAAGTGCGTTCCCAGAACTTCATCTGGGGGGCGAGCTACCGCTACGCCATGGATGATATCCAGAACCTGCCGAGTTCCACTCTTGCGTTCTTACCTGCCCAGGACAATCAGGCCTGGTCCAGCCTGTTCCTACAGGACGAGGCGGCCCTGACCCAGCAGTTGCGGCTCATCTTGGGCGCGCGTGCCGAACGCAATCCCTATACCGGCACCGAAGTCCTGCCGAACGCGCGTCTGGCGTGGAAAGTCAGCGATGACGACCTGCTGTGGGCGGCGGTATCGCGCGCCGTGCGTTCGCCATCGCGGCTCGATGAAAACCTGTATTCCCCGGAGCAACCGCCGTTCTTGCTGGTCGGCAGCGCGGACTACCAGTCCGAGACCGCCAAGGTCTATGAAGCCGGATTCCGTTCCCAGCCGGCGGCGCAGTGGTCCTATTCGGTGACCGCCTATCACAGCGACTACGACCACCTGCGCACCCAGAACCTGGTATCGGCGAGCCCGCTACTGGTGACCTTCGGCAACGACATGACCGCCGTCGAGACCGGAGTCGAGATGTGGGGGACCTACCAGCCGTTGGACGACTGGCGGCTGAGCGCCGGCTTCAGCGCACTGCGGGAGGATCGCGGGATAGCCGGCAGCGCGCTGCCGGGCAGCTTCACTACCGAAGGCAACGATCCCAACAACTGGTGGAGCCTGCGCTCCAGCTGGGATCTGCCCCACGCGGTACAACTGGACCTGAGCGTCAGGCACGTGAGCGCTCTACCCAACCCGGTCTCCCCCGCCTACACCACCGCCGACGTGCGGGTGGGCTGGTCCTGGCGCCAGTTCGAGTTCTCGGTATTGGCCCAGGACCTGTTCGGGCCGGAGCATCAGGAGTTCGGTCCCACCAGCACCGGCTACGGCCGCGGCCTGTACCTCAGACTCACCTGGCGGCAATGATGCGTAAGCTTCCCGCCATGCCCTTGTCGCGCGCATTTCTATCGGCGCTGTTATGCATCGCCGTGATGACCGCGGCAGTGGCGCAGCCGGAACCGGACGCGGTGGCGGCCCAGCAGCGCATCGAGGCGGCCTATCTCTTCAAGTTCGGCAGCTACATCACCTGGCCTGACAACTCCTTCGCCGGCGCTGACAGTCCCTTCGTGATCGGCGTGGCGGGCTCCGATACCCTGGCTGATGAGTTGACCACACTGGTAGCGAGCCGCCAGGTGGATGGCCGCACCGTGCAAGTGCGCCACCTGCACGCCGGGCAGAGCGTCGCCGGCGTGCACTTGCTGTTCGTGGCCGCTGACACCCCTCAGGGACAGAGCCTGATCGACGCGGCACGGAGCAATTACACGGTGTGCGTCACGGAAGGGAGCGACGGCCTGGAGCGCGGCGCGGACATCAGTTTCGTGCTGGTGAACGACCGGGTGCGCTTCGATATCTCGCTGGACACCACCCAGGCGAGCGGCGTGAAGGTGAGTTCACAGCTGCTCACGGTGGCGGACAAGATCACGGGAGACCTGAAGCCATGAGCGCGCTGCCGCGCCTGCGTTCGGTCCGCACCAAACTGTTTGTGGGCGTGCTGTTCACGAGCCTCGCGGCCATCGTGATCACCGGCGCATCGCTCCTGGCTTACGACCTGCACAGCCTGCGCCAGACCCTGGACATCGACTTGAGCACCCAGGCGGAGTTGATCGGCCGCGCCTGCATACCGGCACTGCAGTTCGACGACGCCAAGGTGGCCCATGACAACCTGGCGCTCCTGGATGCGCGCTCCAACATCGACGCCGCCGGCCTCTACAACGCCCAGGGCGTGTTGTTCGGCAGCTACTCGCGCAACGGCACCGCGCCCGAGAGCTTCCCGGCCCTGGCAGGCACCGACGAGGTGCGGTTCTCGGGGCAGGACATCTACGTGACCCGGCGCATCGTCTCGGACAAGGAGATCGTCGGTTTCATCTACATGCACGCCCAGTACGGCCTGTACCAGCGGGTGAAGAGCTATCTGGGCATCGTGTTGGCGGTGGGCAGCCTTGCGTTGCTGGTGGCGCTCCTGCTGTCCTTGTGGCTGCAACTGACCGTGACCCGTCCGATCTTGGCCATCTCCAGCCTCGCGCAGAAAGTGGTGGAAGACGGCGACTACTCGCCCAGGGCGGTCAAGAACACGGATGATGAGATCGGCTATCTCACGGACGCCTTCAACCGCATGTTGGGTGAGATCGGCGGCCGCACCGACGCACTCGAGGCTTCCAACCGGGAACTGGGCCATGAGATCGCCGAGCGCAAGGGCGCCGAGACGGCACTGCGCCACAGCGAGAAGCGCTACCGCGCGCTGGTCTCGACCCTGTCCACCGTGGTGTGGGTGGCGAACCGCAACTGGGAGTTCGATGACGACCAGGCCTCCTGGGAGGCTTATACCGGCCAGACCCCGAACGAGTACCGCGGCATGGGCTGGCGACGTGCTGTCCATGGGGACGACCTGCCGGCCCTGGAGCGCCACATCGAACGCGCCATCAAGGGCCACCAGACCTTCGAGAGCGAGTTCCGCCTGTGGCAAGCGGCCTCCGGCCAATACCGCATCGTGAACCTGCATCCGGTGGCGGTGTTCGACGGCGACGGCGAGTTCCGCGAATGGATCGGCACCGTGACAGATATCGACGACCGGCGCCGGGCAGAAGACGAAGTTCGGCGCCTGAACGTGGAACTGGAAGCCCGAGTGCGGGAACGCACCAAAAAACTGGAGGAAGCCAACGGCGAACTGGAGGCCTTCTCCTACTCTGTGTCCCATGACCTGCGCGCCCCGCTGCGCGCCATGGACGGCTTCAGCCAGCGCCTAATCGCGGACTACGGCCCGAAGCTGGATGAGCAGGCCAAGGGCTATTTGAGCCGCATCCGCGCCGGCGCGGTACGCATGGGCCAGCTGATCGAAGACCTCTTGAGCCTGGCGCGCATCACCCGACTCGAGCTCGCGCGCCGCGAGGTGGACGTGAGCGCGCTCGCCCACGTGGTGCTGACGGAGCTGCAGCAGCGGGAACCGGAACGCAAGGTGCACGTCTCGGTTTGGGAAGGCGTGCACGTGGAGGCGGACGTGCGGATGGTGCGGGTGGCCCTGGAGAACCTGCTGGGCAATGCCTGGAAGTTCACCTCCAAGACCCCCGAGGCCCGCATCGAGCTCGGCATGATGCAGGAAGGCGAACGCAAGGTGATATTTGTGCGTGATAACGGCGCCGGCTTCGACATGGCCTATTCCGACAAGTTGTTCGGCCCCTTCCAGCGCCTGCACGGAGTCAACGAGTTCCCCGGTACCGGCGTCGGTCTCGCCACCGTACAGCGCATCGTGTTCCGCCACGGCGGCCGCATCTGGTGCCAGGCGAAACCCGACATGGGTGCGACGTTCTTCTTCACCTTCCAGGAAGATTCGCGGGCCGGGCCTGCTCCCGCTTGAACACTGGCCGCACTCCGGCCAGACTAGGCAATCGAACGAGGGACTGACATGGATGAGATGATGATCCTGATCGTGGAAGATAATCCGGACGACGAGGAGATGACCCTGCGCTCCCTGAGCCAGGCTGGCCTCGCCAACGACGTACAGGTGGTGCGCGACGGGGTAGAAGCCCTGGATTTCCTGTTCGGCACCGGCCCCTATGCCGGACGCGACATGACCCGCATGCCGACGGTGATGCTGCTGGACCTGAAGCTCCCCAAGCTGAACGGCATCGACGTGCTGAACCGCATGCGCAAGGACGACCGTACCCGCAACCTCCCGGTGGTGATCCTCACCTCCTCCAGCGAGGACGAGGACATGGTGCGCAGCTACAATTCCGGCGCCAACAGCTACGTGCGCAAGCCGGTGATCTTCTCCGACTTCGTCGGGGTGGTGAGCCAGCTCGGCATGTACTGGTTGCTGCTGAACCAGGTGCCGAACAAGAAGCCTTTCAAGCAATCGTGAAGTCCCGCCCGGGCGCGCGCCTCGCCCTGGCCGGCGCGCTGCTGGGACTCGCCGCCTGTGCCTCGCATCCCTTGAGCCCGGCTTCCGCCGCCAAGAACCAGCCGCAGACGCCGTTCCGCATCGCCGATGACGTGTACTACGTGGGCGCCTCGGACGTGACGTCCTATCTCATCTCCACGCCTCAAGGGTTGATCCTGCTGGATGGCGGCTTCGCCCAGACCGCGCCCATGATCGAGCGGAACATCGCGGCTCTAGGCTTCAGGCTCAAGGATGTGAAGATCCTCCTGAACGGCCATGCTCATCCGGACCATGCGGGTGGCTTGGCGCAACTCAAGCGCGACACCGGTGCGAACTTCGAGGCGATGCAGCAAGAAGTGCAGCCCCTGGAGCACGAGGGACGCGGCACTTTCTATCGAGGCGATAGGCACCTCTACGATTCCATCCACGTAGGCCGGGTGCTGAAGGACGGCGACACGGTCAGTTTAGGAGGCGTCACCCTGACGGCCCATCTCACTGCTGGGCACACACCGGGCTGCACCACCTGGACGATGCCGGTGACTGTGGGCGGCAAGCCCTTCTCGGCCATGTTCATTTGCCAGCTCACCTTGCCGGACAAGTTGTTGGGCAATCCGCTTTATCCGGATGCGGCGAAGGATTACGCCCAAAGCTTCCAGGTTTTGGAGACGCTGCCCTGCGATGTGTTCCTGGCGGAGCACGGCTCGGCCTACGACCTCTTGGGCAAATACGCGCGGCTATAGGCCCATCCAGAGACGGACCCCTTCGTCGACCCTGCGGGTTGTAAGGCTTATCTCGAGCAATCCCATCAGGCTTTCGAGACTCAATTGGCATCGGAGCAAGCCGCCGCCACTCATTGAGAGCGGGAGTAGAATCCCTCGGTCCTACGACATAACCGAAGGGAGTCCCGCCATGGTCTCACTCGTCCAACTCTGGTTGCCCATCCTGCTCGCCGGCCTCGGCAGCTTCATCGCCAGCAGCATCCTGCACATGGCGATCCACAAGATATGGCACGGCACCGACTACCACGGCTTCAGCAACGAGGATGAGGTGCGTGCCGCCATCCGCAAGGGCAGCCCGGTGCCGGGCATGTACATGCTGCCCTTCTGCCCGCCGGAGAAGATGAAGGATCCGGCCACCACCGCTAAGTTCACGGAAGGCCCGGTAGGCATGCTCATCCTGCGGCCGAGCGGCATATTCAGCATGGGCAAGAGCCTGGGGCTGTGGTTCTGCTTCTGCCTGTTGGTGGCGATCTTCGCCGCCTATATCGCGGGCGCCGCCCTGCCGGCCGGTAGCGCATCCGGCCTGGTGTTCTGCATCGTGACCTGCGCTGCCTTC
>DASYCJ010000122.1:0-44620 GCA_036500225.1 Gammaproteobacteria bacterium | reverse complement strand
GCGCCTGCAGACTTCCATCGCTGAGCAACATGCGTCTCTGGATCTGCAGGTCTTGGCGGAGGTTCCTCAAGACAAGTTGCCGGAATTGCGCTTCCATCATCAGCCCAGCGCTCATACCTTCACCTCGGCGTACCCTACCCTCAGCATCTGGGAACTCTGCCAGCAGGCGGAGCCGGAAGGAGAGTTGGACTTAGGCACCAGTGGTGAACGTGTGCTGTTCTATCGCGCCGGCCTGGATGTGCAGATGCGGCGCATCTCTGTCGGCGAGCATGTTTTCCTGGCGAGGCTGTGTAAGGGCAGGAGTTTCGCTGAGGCTTGCGAAGCGGCTCTGGCCGAGGAACCGGGGTTCAATGTGCAGGCCTGCTTCGCCGCGATCGTGCGTGACCAGATCCTGACTGATTGCTATCTATAAGAAAAGGGAGAATGCGATGACCATGTTCGCCAAAGCTCACGATTGGTATTACAAGGGTGTGGGTTGGCTGGAGTATGTGAAGCCGGTGGTCGACCTGGCGCTGCGGCTGTGGGTAGCCTGGGCCTTCTTCAAGTCTGGCCTGGTGAAGATCGCCGATATGGACTCCACCATCGATCTCTTCACCAACACCTACCATGTGCCGCTCCTGTCGCCCACCATCGCGGCCTACCTCGGCACTGGCGTGGAACTCATCGTGCCGTGCTTCCTGGCTTTGGGCCTGTTGGGCCGGCTCACAGCTGCCTTCATGTTCGTCTATAACCTCATCTGCGTGATCTCTTTCCCGGATCTGTGGCCGGATGGTTTCTGGGCTGGGCTCTTCGGCAGTGCCTTCAAGGATCACAAGATCTGGGGATTGATGCTGCTTGTGACTTTCGTCTACGGTCCCGGGAAGCTATCCGTCGACTATCTGTTGATGAAGTTTTTCCCGAAGCTCAGGCCAGCTCACTGATGCCTGTCAAGTAAAGAAGAACGGGGCCCGCAAGGGCCCCGTTTCATTTCAAGCGTCGCACCGGATCAGGCAGGTGTTTTCTCTTTGGCCGCCGCTTCCGGGTGGCTGTCGCTGTACCACTTGCGGGAGAGTTCGCAGAAGGTCTTCAGCACCGGTAACAGTTCCGCGATGCGGTGGGTGGGGCTATAGGTCACCTGGGGCGGCACCGTGGGCTCGTAGTGGCGGGTGACGAAGCCTTCCGCCTCCAGGAGTCGCAGGCGCTCAGTGAGCATCTTGGTGGAGATGCCCTCGATGCGGCGGCGCAGGGCGCCGAAACGCATGGGGCCCTCATTGGACAGTACCCAGATGAGATAGATGGTCCAGGGGCCCGCCAGGACCGCCAGCATGCGGTGCATGGGGGTATCGGTATCGTTGGCAGCTACGCCGGCACAACCAGGTTTTGTCGCGGTGTCCATGGGTTCACTTCCCTTTTGAGTGCTGGGTATTTTACTCATGTCAGTTACTAAAAGAAACTATCAGGGTAATAGAAATCTACGGGGGAGATGCCGCAGTCCTCAGGGTTCCGGGGTGGTGATGGCCTTGCGGATGGCTGCGTCCGGCGCCTTGTCGTCGTAGACCACTTTGCCGTCCTGCAGGGAGACGCCCAGCTTCTTCCACAGGGCATCCAGGTCCACGCTCACCGGCTTGCCCTTCCACTGCGTGTAGAGATCTTCCAGCACTGGTACGCCCACGGCCCTATCGCCCAGAGTGAAGCTCTTCTCCAGGGAAGAGGAGGTGGTGACGTTATCGCCGGCGGCCACCACGGCTCGTAGCGCGTCCTGCAGGCCATACCTGTTATGGGTCTGCTCCCGGATCTCTATGTCAGCCAGCAGGTAGAACAAGCAGCCACCCCAATAGGTGCGACCCCAAGTGTCGGTATGGTCCAGGCCCTGGTCACCGTCAGCGGGCAGGCCCTTGGGCACCCCCTCGATGGTCTCCTGCCAGAGATAGTCCACGCCGAGGTCGCCGATCTGGGCGCGGGCGATAGGTTCGATATAAGTTGCCTGGCCTTCCTCGGCCCAGTGCTGGTTGTCGGGCGCGCGCGGGAAAGCGAGATGCACCATCTCATGGGTCATGACCCAGCTGGATTGCAGGTCGTCGTTGTTCATGTCCCGGCCGATCCCGAGCTTGATGAGCGCACCATCCTCGTCGCCATAAGTGGTGCCGGAGGGGCCGCGGCTGCCCGGCTTCGATTCCACCCGGATGTCCACCGCCGGTACCGGATAGCGTCCGTAGTAGCCGGTCACGGCACGTCGCGCTGTGTCGATCCAGTGCAGCACCTGAGCTTCGGTCACTTTGAGGCCGGTGGCTTGGTAGTCCACATGAACCGGTCCCATATCAGTGGAAATCGAGGGTACCGGCGTGGCAGCCGAAGCCCAAGTGGATGCGAGCGACAGTATCAGTGCAGCGCAACACAAGGACTTGAACTTCATTTGGTCTCGATCCCGGTGATGAGCCCATCGTTGAGCCAGAGTTTGAGATAGCTTGCCGCCTTCAAGGCCACCGCTTCCGGTGCATGCCACTTGCAGAGTCCCTCGCAGAGTTCGCTGAAGCCTTGGCCTTCGCGAGCAGCATCCAGCGCCCAGGCTTCGTCTTGGGTCAGGGAACGCCAGTGGGTGGTGAGGTCAGCGCGCCAAAGTAACCAGCCCGTGGGTTCTTCGCCCTCTACGAGTTCTGGTTCTTCCTGGGCTTCCAACTGTTTCCAGGTCGTCGGTATGTTCCAGCGCAGATCCAGGCGCTGCATTGCTGCGCAGAGCCGGAGGCGTAGGCCTGTCCAGGCTTCTGAAGGCAGCGACGCCAGTTCCTGCATACCCACGACGGGCTGATCGACTGCATCGAAGACCATGGACTGGGCCCACTCGAAGGCCGCCATCTCCGCGAGATGTCCATGCTCGGAGTAGGGCGCCGTCTCGCGCAGGAAGGCTTCCAGGTGGCGAGGGAACCAGCGCACTGAAGGATGAGTGGAAGGGTGGGCGTCGATATAGGCGCGGCCCATGGCATCGAACTGCTCATCTCCGAGCAGGCCATGCAGGCCCGTGAAGTTGTCCTGCAGTATCTCCAACAGGCGCAGGCGATAGGCTTCCACGTACACCCGCACGCGTTCGGCGGCATCGGCGCGGGCATCGCCCACCACCTGGCCTGCCATGTCGAGATCGTTGCCGAGCACGCAGCCCTGAAAATCCTGTTCCAGCTGCTTCAGCGCGCTCACGGTGCCTTTTCCAACGCGACATCCTGTCGCGGCTGCATCCCGTTTTGTGCCGCTCGTTCTTTCAGTGCCAGCCCGGCGATACGGCGTGCCTTGTCCAACTCGGCCATCAATACACTCAGAGGCGGGATGTTGGCGTCCCGTTCGATCATGGTGGAGACTGGCCCCAGGAGGCGCACTGCGTCTGCGTAGAGGTCCCACACGTCGCGGATCACCGGCTGGTCGTGGGTATCCACGATGATGTTGCCGTTATGGGTGTGGCCTGCCAGATGGAACTGACATACCCGTGAAGCCGGCACGCCCCGCAGGTAATCCATGGGATCGAAGCCGTGGTTGTGGCTGCTCACGTAGATGTTGTTGATGTCCAGCAGGATCAGGCAATCCGCGGCTTCGCACACTGCGCCTAAGAATTCCCACTCGCTCATGGCCGATTGGGTGTAGGTCACGTAGCTGGAGACGTTCTCCAGGAGCATCTGCCGCCCGAGGCACTCCTGCACCTGGCGCACCCGCGCGGCCACGTGCTGCACCGCTTCTTCGGTGTAGGGCAGGGGCATGAGGTCATGCAGGTTCTTGCCAGCCATGCCGGTCCAGCACAGATGGTCGGATATCCAACGGGGCTGCACCCGGTCCGCCAGCGCCTTCAGTCGGTCGAGGTAGTCGCGATCCAGCGGATCGCTGCTGCCGATGGACAGGGACACGCCATGCATGACCAGCGGATAGCGGGCGCGGAATTGGTCCAGGTAGTGGAGCGGCTTGCCGCCGTCCACCATGTAATTCTCGGAGAGGATCTCCAGCCAGTCGATCGCCGGCTGCTCCGCCAGGATCGCCTCGTAGTGGTCAGGGCGCAGTCCCAGGCCGAAGCCGAGGTAGGGGCGATCGCCGGTGTGAGTCTTGTGGTCCACGCGTGGATTTTACCCGTGCCTAAAAGGAAAGGCCCGGCCGCTTGTTACAGCGACCGGGCCGTTTCACTCAAGCTTCAGACGGCGTTATTACTTGCCGCCTTCGAACTTGCCGCCGGCCTTGTCGCAGTCGGCCTTGGACACCACGGTGTAGCCCTTGCCCTTGCAGGAGTTCTGGCCCTTGCAACCATGGTCGAAGCTCTTGCAGGAGCTGGTGCCCTTGCAGGAGTTGCCGCCCATGCACTTGCCGGTGGCAGCAGCGCTGTCAGCGGCGGTGGCGAGGGGGGCCAGCACGAAGAGGCTGGCAGCGACGGCGGCGATAGCGATACCGGAGACTTTGTTCGTGTTCATGATTGAGAGTCCTCTATAGAGTTGATTATGTGTACCCAAGTCACATCCAAACACCGTGTCTTTGGATCGTTCCAAGGACCGGTCGGAGAACCAGAACCCCTTAAGCGGGGGCATGGCTGCCCGCCTTCCCCATCACAGGGAGGTCCCGGCACTGCCGGTCCCGCACTGGATACGGACCATCGAGGTAATTGGAGGCGGTGGTCGACTCGCCTCTATCGCCTCTTGGCCTATACATAGACCATATGGAGGGCTATTTATTACATGGTTACGAGGTATTACGACAACTGAACATGAGACATAAGCTGGATTGGGGTCTATATTTTCAAGTGTGGAGCTTTGGGAAAGTTATACCTGATTAAATCACTATGAATTAGGGGGTGAGCCATGGCTCAGAAACAGGATCCGCACCAGCAGCAGAAGCGTGAGCACGTGCACATCCATGCTCAGCACTATGAACAGGACAAGGGTGCGGGTCGCATCTGGCTGGTCGGCGGAATCGGCCTACTGATCGTCGCGGTGATCTATAGCGCCGTGCTGGTCATCCACTCCCGCGCCAAAGCTGCCACCGGCACCAACCTTGAGCTGGTGCAACTCCAGTTCGATCCCGGCCGCGACGCACTGGGCGTAAGCTCGGGTCCTGCCGATGCACGGGTCACGGTGCGCGAGTTCGCGGACTTCCAATGCCCGGCCTGCGGCGGCTTCGAGCCGGTGCTGGAACAGATGCGCAAGGAATATGTGGACACCGGCAAGGTGCGCTTCATCTTCTTCGATTTCCCGCTGGAGGATCTGCACAAGAACGCCGTGATGGCCTCCCAGTTCGCCCGCTGTGCAGGTGCCCAGGATCACTTCTGGCAGATGCACGACATGCTCTACAGCAAGCAGACGGAGTGGGGTGACATGAAAGACCCCATGAACACGCTGCTGGGTTATGGGGACAAGCTGGGGTTGGACGGCAACAAGATGCTGACCTGCATCCGCACCGGCGCCACTCACCAGGCGGTGCTGAGCAGCGAGGCCTATGGCGATGCACTCAGCATGCATGCCACCCCCACCTTCGCTGTCAATGATCAGGCCAATGTCGGTGGCGTGACCTACGCGGACCTGAAGACCCTCATCGACGAACAGATGACGACTCCCAAGCAATGAGGTCAGACCGTGGCTGAATATCGGATGCAGGGCGCGGATCTCTACGACCGCAACAAGAACCGCCTAGGGTATGCCCGCGAGAATACGGTGTTCGATGCGGTGAATCGCCGCATGGGTTACCTCAGGGGCAACGATATCTACGACGCCACCAACCGGCGCATGGCCTATTTTCGCGATGCGGACGTATACAGCTCCACCAACAACCGTCTGGGGCGTATCGAAGAGTTCCAGAAACGCATCGATAAGGCGCCAGAGGGACCGCTCTCTGTCGCTTTGTTGATGCTGTTAGCTAAACCCACTGAAGCTTGAGAGTCAGGCGAGTTCGGCGCGTTGTCTGACTAAGTTCAAGTAGAGCTGCTCATCCGGCATCCGGTTCTCCCTCTGTGCCCGCCACAGGGTCTCGCCTAAGCACTCCAGCATCAGGTGTTCTGTCTGCATCACGTCCCGGGTCTTCGCCAGCAAGGTCTCATAAGCCGCCTTGATGCCTGGCGGGCGATCGATCGAGAGCTGTTCGCGGATGGCGATGTGCATGCCCATGTGCAGGAAGGGGTTGGTCTCACCGCCCTCCGGCATCCAGTCCTTGTCCAAGACCTCGATGCCTTGACCCAATAGTGCGTGATATTCCGGGTGCAGGCGGATCACATCGGCGATGATGTTCTCCAGCGCCGTCATGGGTCGGCCGTCCTGCATCTTCACCCATACGTCGAAGAAGGTCTGGCGGGTATCGCTGCGGCTCTCGCCGTGGATGCTCATGAGCGCATCGCCTTCTTCTTGGCTGGCCGCTTCTTGAGCGACAGCGGTATCTTGGGTTCCGGCCTGGTCTTCTGCTTGAACTCGCAGAGCTCGCGGATCACGCAGTCGGGGCACTTGGGCTTGCGGGCCACGCACACATAGCGCCCATGCAGGATCAGCCAATGGTGGGCATCCTGCTTGAACTCATCCGGCGTGGTCTTCACCAGACCATCTTCCACTTGCCGCTCGTTCTTGCCGGGCGCGAGCCCAGTCCGGTTCGCGACCCGGAAGATATGGGTGTCTACCGCGATGGTGGCCTCGCCGAAGGCGGTGTTCATCACCACGTTAGCGGTCTTGCGGCCGACACCGGGCAGTGCTTCCAGTTCCTCCCGGGTCTTCGGCACCTCGCCGCCGTGCTTCTCCAGTAGCATGCGCGCTGCTGCCACCACGTTCTTGGCCTTCGTGTTGAAGAGACCGATGGTCTTTATATAGCCCTTGAGCCCCGTCTCACCGAGCGCCAGAATCGCAGCGGGCGTGTTGGCCATGGGAAAGAGCTTGGCGGTGGCCAGGTTCACGCTCTTGTCCGTGGCCTGGGCCGAGAGGGACACCGCCACCAGCAGTTCGTAGGGCGTGCGGTAATTCAATTCCGTGGTGGGCCTCGGATTGGACGCCTTCAGGCGTTCGAATATCTCTCTGCGCTTCGAGGGGGTCATGAGCTCTTACCGCGTTTGGCCCGCACCCGAGCCAGGGCCGCGGCGATCTCCGCTTGGTGATGGGCTTTCATGTCACCACTATCCACGTCGATATGGCTTTCGGAGCGCGGCGTGTGCCGGTGCCTGAAGGTCCGATAGCGCTCCCGCAGCGCATCGGCACGGTCCTGGCCCGTCATGGGGAAATGCCAGCCTTCCAGGCCTTCGGTCACGCCTTCTGCTGGCTCGAGACGGATGCAGTCCACAGGGCAGGGCGGCAGGCACAGACCGCAGCCGGTGCAGAGCGCTTCGATGACCGTGTGCATCTGTTTCTGGGCGCCGGTGATGGCGTCCACTGGGCAGGCCTGGATGCACTTGGTACAGCCGATACAGAAGGGCTCTTCGATGAGCGCCACAGTGCCGACCACGAAGCTGCCGACATCAGGGTCCATAGGTTTGATGGGTTCATGCAGCAAGTCGGCCAGAACCGCGATGGTCCCATCGCCGCCCGGCGGACAGCGGTCGATGCTCGTCTCACGGCGCGCCAGGGCCTCTGCGTAAGCATGGCAATCGGGATAGCCGCAACGTGTGCACTGGGTCTGGGGAAGCAGTGCGTCGATCTGGTCGGCGAGAGCAGGCATGCTCTGCACAGATTTACTTCACTTTCATCCCAGGCTGAGCGCCCGCGTGCGGCTCAAGGATCCAGAGTTCCTTGCCGCCTGGACCCGCCGCCAACACCATGCCTTCCGACATGCCGAACTTCATCTTGCGCGGCGCCAGGTTCGCCACCATCACCGTGAGCTTGCCTTCCAGCTGCTCCGGGGAATAGGCGCTCTTGATGCCGGCGAACACGTTGCGGGTGCCATCGCCCAAGTCCAGGGTCAGACGCAGCAGCTTGTCCGCTCCCTCCACGTGTTCCGCCTTGGCGATGCGCGCGATGCGCAGGTCCACCTTGGCGAAGTCGTCGTAGCTGATCTCGGCGGCGATGGGGTCCATGTTCGAAGCCTTGTCGTTGCTCTTGCTGCTCAGGTTTTCCTTGGAAGCATCCACCATGGCATCGATGCGCGGCTTGTCCACCCGCGACATCATGGCCGTGAAGCCGTTGATCTTGTGATCCAGCAACGGGGCGTCCAGGTCCTTCCAGGTGAGGGGCGCCACCGCGAGGAAGGCCTCGGTCTTGACTGCCAGGGCCGGCAATACCGGCTTGAGGTAGATCATCATCACCCGGAACAGGTTGAGCCCCAAGCTGCAGATCTGCTGCACTTCCGCCGGCACCGGCTGCTGCTTAGCCAGCGACCAGGGCTTCTTGGCGTCGATGTACTCGTTCACCCGGTCCGCGATCTCCATCACTTCGCGGATGGCGCGGGAGTATTCCCGGTTCTCGTAGGCCGCGGCGATGCTGTCTTTGGCGGCGACGGCTTTCTTATAGAGCTCATCGTCCGTCATGCTCTTGGCGAGCTTGCCGTCGTAGTGGGTGCTGATGAAGCCGGCGCAGCGGCTGGCGATATTCACCAGCTTGCCCACCAGGTCCGAGTTCACTCGCTGCAGGAAATCTTCGAGGTTGAGGTCGATATCATCGATGCCGGGTCCCAGCTTGGCGGCCAGGTAGTAACGCAGGTACTCGGGATCGAGCCCCGCTTCCAGGTAGGTGCGGGCCTTGATGAAGGTGCCGCGGGACTTGGACATCTTCTGGCCGTTCACCGTCAGGAAGCCGTGGGCATACACCGCCGAAGGCGTGCGGAAACCGGCGCCCGAGAGCATCGCCGGCCAGAACAGCGAATGGAAATAGATGATGTCTTTACCGATGAAGTGATAGACCTCGGCCTGGCTGTCCGGCTTCCAGTAGTCGTCGAACTTCAGGTCCTTGCGTTTGCTGCACAGGTTCTTGAAGCTCGCCATGTAGCCGATGGGCGCGTCCAGCCATACGTAGAAGTATTTGCCCGGCGCATCCGGTATCTCGAAGCCGAAGTAGGGCGCATCGCGGGAGATGTCCCAGTCCTGCAGGCCCGCTGTGAACCACTCATCCAGCTTGCGGGTCACGGCCTCGTGCAGGTGGCCGGGTGCGCGGGTCCATTCCCGCAACATCTTCTCGAAATCACCCAGCTTGAAGAAATAGTGCTGCGACTCCCTCTGCACCGGGCGAGTGCCGGAGATCACCGATACCGGGTTCTTCAGATCAGAAGGCGAGTAGGTAGCCCCGCAGTTCTCGCAGGAGTCGCCGTACTGGTCCGGGGTGCCGCAGCGCGGGCACTCGCCCTTGATGAAGCGATCCGGCAGGAACATCTTGGCCTGCTCGTCGTACATCTGCTGGATGGTGCGCACGTCGATGTGCGAGGGCTTCGAGTCCCGCAGGTTCTTATAGATGAGGCTGGCCAGTTCCCGGTTCTCGTCGGAATGGGTGCTGTGGTAGTTCTCGAACTGGACGTGGAAGTCCTTGAAGTCCTGCTGGTGCTCCACGCCCACGCCCTTGATGAGTTCTTCGGGGCTGATGCCGAGCTCACGGGCCTTGAGCATGATGGGGGTGCCATGGGCATCGTCCGCCGAGACGAATAGGCAGCGGTTCCCCACCATGTTCTGGAAGCGCACCCAGATGTCGGTCTGGATGTTGCCCACCATGTGGCCGAGGTGCAGGGGGCCGTTGGCATAGGTGAGGGCGTAGGTGACCAGGATGTCGCGCTGTTTCTGCGGCATTTTGAGCTTTTCGGCGTGTTCTAAGGGTTCGAATGGCGATTATGCCATAGGCGTCAAGCCGGGCTTGGGGCTAAGGAGCTGGATGCTAGAATGCGCCGCCATAAATGGACCGCCGCCTTCCATGAACGACGTCAGCCGCGACCGCGTCGAAGCCGCCCTCAAGGGCTGGACCGAGCCCCATCTCGGCACCGATCTCGTGAGCGCCGGGGCCCTGCGCGAAGTCTCTGCCGAGGGGGCAGTGAGCCTGGAACTGGGTTTCCCCCTGGGCAGCTACGCGGACGATCTGGCGCTGGAAGTCAAAGGCATGCTGGCCGCCGCCGGCATGGAACGCGCCCATGTGCGGGTCACGAGCGCCATCCTCTCCCATGCGGTGCAACGCAACCTGCAGCCGCTGCCCGGCATCAAGAACGTCATCGCCGTCGCCTCCGGCAAGGGCGGTGTGGGCAAATCCACCGTAGCTGTGAACCTGGCACTGGCGTTGGTCGGTGACGGCGCCAAGGTCGGCATGCTGGACGCAGACATATACGGTCCCAGCCAGCCGCGCATGCTCGGCCTCTCGGGCCGGCCTTCCAGCAAGGACGGCAAGCACATAGAACCGATGCAGGCCTACGGCCTGAAGTGCATGTCCATCGGTTTCCTCATCGATGCAGAGCAGCCCATGGTCTGGCGCGGCCCCATGGTCACCCAGGCTCTGGTGCAGCTCATCCGCGACACCCTGTGGGGTGAGCTGGATTATCTGATCGTGGACATGCCCCCGGGCACCGGCGATGCCCAACTCACTCTATCGCAGCAGGTGCCGGTCTCCGGTGCGGTGATCGTCACCACGCCCCAAGAGATCGCACTCCTGGATGCCCGTAAGGGCCTCAAGATGTTCCAGAAGGTGGAAGTGAACATCCTCGGTGTGGTCGAGAACATGAGTACCCACGTCTGCTCGAACTGCGGCCATGAGGAGCACATCTTCGGCCAGGGCGGCGGTGAGCGTATGGCGGCGGAATATTCCGTGCCCTTCCTGGGCAGCCTGCCCCTGGACCTCTCCATCCGTGAGCAGACCGACAACGGCAGGCCGAGCGTGGTGGCCGAGCCCCAGGGTACAATCGCCGCCCGTTACCGGGAGATCGCGCGCCGCGCCACGGCCCAGTTGGCCTTGGCGGGTAAGGGTTACGCGGGGAGCTTTCCCAAGATCGTCATCGAAGATTGACTCATATATAGATAGAGAGAGCAGCCCATGAGCATCAAAGCAGACAAGTGGATACGGCGCATGGCAGAGAAGGGCATGATCGAGCCCTTCGAGGCCGGTCAGGTGCGCGAGGCCAAGGGCGGCAAGATCGTCTCCTACGGTACCTCGAGCTACGGCTACGACGTGCGTTGCGCCGATGAGTTCAAGATCTTCACCAACATCAACAGCACCATCGTCGATCCCAAGAACTTCGACTCCGGCAGCTTCGTGGACTTTAAGGGGGACTGCTGCGTGATCCCGCCGAACTCCTTCGCCCTGGCGCGCACCGTGGAGTTCTTCCGCATCCCGCGCAGCGTGCTCACGGTGTGCCTCGGCAAGTCCACCTATGCCCGCTGCGGCATCATCGTCAACGTCACGCCACTGGAACCGGAATGGGAAGGCCACGTGACCCTGGAGTTCTCCAACACTACGACCCTGCCCGCCAAGATCTACGCTAACGAAGGCGTGGCGCAGATGCTGTTCTTCGAGTCGGACGAGATCTGCGAGACGTCTTATAAAGATAGGGGCGGCAAGTATCAGGGACAGAAAGGTGTGACTCTCCCCAAGACTTGATCAAGCTGCATCTTCGATAAAGAAAAAGCCCCCGGTTTGCACCGGGGGCTTTTTTTATCTGTGATCGCTCCGGACTACTTCGTGCCCGCTGTCGGCGCATCACCGCCGAGCGTGATATCCAGCATGTTCATGGTGATATCGTTCTTGCTGTCCACGTTGTGGATCTGCACCGGCAGATAGTGCAGCGATGGCGCCATCCATACTGTGACGGTGCCGTCACCTGAAGTATCGGTGAGTTGCACCACCTTGGTGTCATACGTGGCCTTCCCGAGGGTGAGCTTGGCATCAGCCAGCGTCTTGGCGCTGTAAGTGCTGACCTTGTTGTGGTCCAGGAACTTGTATTCCGGCGCGAGCTTGCCCGCCGCTACATCCGCCGCCACCACCAGGTTGATCAGCTGCGTGTCCGACATGCCCGGGGTGAGGGGCCTTTTCTGCTGTGGCTTGCCTTCCCGGTCCGTCACCGCGACCTTCTTGGCCCAGTCGAACTGGATGGTCTCGGAATCCGTCTGCCCGCCGGTCTGCTTGAACTCGTAGGTACCGGCCTGGAGCTGGCCATCCACCACTTTGAAGCTGCTGGTCTGGGTTACTTCGCTGATCAGCAGCGCCGCGAGGCCGCTGGGATGCAGGTCGGATTTGTAGGCATAACCGTCCGCGGTCTTTCCCAGGCTGAAGGTCAGGCGACCGGAGCCGATGCCCTTGCGATCCAGATGGAAGTCAGCATGGAAGGGCGTGAGCGGACTGTCTGCGGCCTGGGCGCCGGTCGCGGCTGCCATGAGACCTGCCAGTAAAAGGGGTCCTGCGATGCGGGAGTTCATCTTGAGCATCCTTATTCTTGCCAGGGGAATATCTTTGGCACGTCCAGGGGCGCACCGTCAAACATGACACGGCCATCTTCCAATCTCAGGCGCCCGCCGGCGAACCAGCCGATCACCTCCGGGTATATAACGTGCTCACGGGCCTGCACGCGTACACGCAAGGCGGCCTCATCGTCGTCTTTTTTCACCGGTACCGGAGCCTGGGCGATCACCTGACCCGCATCCAGCTCCAATGTGACGAAATGCACGCTGCAACCATGCTGGGTGTCGCCCGCTTCCAGGGCCCGGCGATGGGTATGTAGGCCCCGGTGCCGGGGCAGCAGGGAAGGGTGGATGTTTAGGAGCCGCCCGGCGTAGCGGCGCACGAAGTCCGCACCGAGGATGCGCATGAATCCCGCCAGGATCACCAGCGGCTCACCATGCAGGTCTATGGCCTGCATCAGCGCGCGGTCGTAGGCATCCTGCGCGAGATGATCTGTCGCGGTGATGACGGATGTGGGGATGCCGGCGGCACGGGCCCGTTCCAGGGCGCGAGCTTGCGGCTTGTCGCTGATGACCTCGCGCACTTCGACATCCAAGGCCTTGGCCTTGTCGAGTATCGCCTGCAGGTTGCTGCCGTTCCCTGAGACCAGCACCACCACCGGCAGCGCTGAGGCGGTCCGGCTCATGGGCTCAACGGATCACGACGCCGTCGCTGCCGCGCACCACGCGGCCGATGCGCCAGCACTCGATGCCTTCCGCTTTCAGGAGTTCCAGGGTGCGGGCCTCGTCGCCGGCGGCGATGCAGGCCACCATGCCTAGCCCCATGTTGAAGGTGCGGTACATCTCCGGTAGCACCACCTGGCCTTCCTGCATCAGCCACTCGAAGATCGCCGGACGCGGCCAGGACTTGGAATCGATCTCGACACCCAAGTCTTCTGGGAGCACCCGCGGGATGTTCTCCGTGAGTCCGCCGCCGGTGATGTGAGCGAAGGCATGCACCGGCACCGCATCCAGGAGTTTCAGCAGCGGCTTCACGTAGATGCGGGTCGGCTCCATGAGCCGATCTATGATCGAACGCCCTTCCAGGCGCTGCTCGAAGCTCGCACCCGAGACCGCCAGGATCTTGCGGATCAGGGAGTAACCGTTGGAATGGGGGCCGGAGGAGGCGAGGCCGATCACGAGATCCCCTTCTGCCACCTTCGAGCCATCGATGATATTGGCTTTCTCTACTACGCCCACCGAGAAGCCGGCCAGGTCGTAGTCCTCACCCTGGTACATGCCTGGCAGTTCCGCGGTCTCGCCGCCCACCAGCGCGCAACCCGCCAGCTCACAGCCCTTGGCGATGCCGGTGATCACGTCGGTGGCGACTTCCACGTCCAGGCGGCCGGTGGCGTAGTAGTCGAGGAAGAACAGGGGCTCGGCGCCCACCACCAGCACGTCATTGACGCACATGCCCACGAGGTCGATGCCGATGCTGCCGTGGCGGCCGCTGTCGATGGCAAGCTTGAGCTTGGTACCCACGCCGTCGGTGCCGGACACCAACACCGGTTGCTTGTACTTGGCCGGGAGTTCCACCAGAGCGCCGAAGCCACCCAGGCCCCCCATCACCTCGGGCCGCAGCGTGCGTTTGGCCGCAGGTTTGATGCGCTCGACGAGTTCATCGCCCGCGTCGATATCCACGCCGGCATCACGGTAAGTGAGGGGTTTTTTAGCGGTCATGGGCTTCCCGGTGAGGCTCGCAGGCCGCGTGTTAGGACCGCGGCATCAAGGCGGTATATTCTACACGAGCCCTCATTCCAGCTTGCCCATGCGAGAATAAGCCGTGAAGAGCCCGTCATCCTTAGCCCTCATCTTCGCCGCCGCCTATCTCTTGATCGGCCCGGCTCATGCCGTGGTCATGTCCGACCTCTATGAGGCGCGCGTGCCGGTCACTGACCAGTCCAGCCCGCAGCGCAACAGCGCGCTGCAACAGGCCTTCGACGCGGTGTTGGTGCGAGTCACCGGCGATCGGGCTGCTGGCGGCGCGCTCGCGGCCAGCCTCGGCAACCCCAGCCAGTACATGCAGCAGTACCGTTATGAACAGGCGCCGGTAGACCCGGCCAACCCCACCGCCGCGCCGGGGCTCATGCTCTGGGTGCGGTTCGATGCGGGCGTGGTGGACAAGGGCCTGCGTGCCGCCCACGCCCCGGTATGGGGCAAGGAGCGGCCGCGTACCCTGGTGTGGCTGGCGCTGCCGGACCATATCCTAAGTGCCACCGAGAGCAGCCCGCTGATGCAGGCCCTGTTCGTCGCTGCCGAGCAGCGCGGCATCGTCTTGGTGTTCCCGGCCATGGATGCCACCGACAAGGCCGCCGTCAGCGCTGCCGACATCACCGGTTTCAACGCTGCGCGCCTGACCCAGGCGTCCAGCCGATATCACGCCGATGAAGTGCTGGTAGGCGCCGTCGCTCCCGCTGAAGGGCAGTTCGCAGCCCGCTGGCAATGGCTCTTGCCGGATCAGCCCGTGAATTGGCAGACACCCGCCGGCGACCAGAGCGTGGTCTCGGTAGACGGCCTCGAAGTGGCAGCGGATAAGTTCGCTGCCCGTTACGCCGTCGCGCCGGATGCCACGGACCAGGACGGCGTGGCCCTGCAGGTGGATGGCATCGACAGCCTGGATGCCTACGCCAAGGTACTGGCCTACCTCGGTACCTTGACGCCGGTGCGTGCGGTGCACGTACAGCGCGTGGCGGGAGGCAGTGTCTACTACAGCGTGGATGTCCACGGCAGTCTCCAGAACCTGGAGTCGGCCCTGACCTTGGGTGGCCTACTGTCCAACGCAGAGACCGCCGCGCCGTCGGCCGCCACCCAAGCCGCCGCGGGCGCCATCCCCGCGCCGCTGCATTACAGCTACAAGCAGGGCTCATGAAGAGCGAGACGCGCCTCTGGACCCTGGTCGGTATCGGCGCCCTGGCGTTGCTCCTGTATGCACTGGGCCCCGTCCTGGTGCCCTTCATCATCAGCGCGCTCTTGGCCTGGCTCGGTGACCCCCTGGCGGACAAGCTCGAGGAATGGCATTTTCCCCGTGCTGCTGCGGTGCTGGTAGTGTTCGTCGCGACCTTCGTGGTCTTGGGTCTATTGCTGCTCCTGATCGCGCCCATGGTGGGCCGCGAGTTCCAGGCTCTCACGGCCCGCGCACCCCAGTTCCTCACCTGGTACCAGAACAGTGCCACGCCCTGGCTGTCCTCGCACCTGCACGTAGACCCGTCGCGACTGCGCATCGACAAACTCAGCAATGCCCTCACCGGCAATTCAGACAGCGTCGGTCAGTTCCTGAGCACCACTGTGTCCACGGTCTCCCATTCGGGCCGGATACTCTTCACCGCCGTCATCACCGTGCTCTTGGTGCCGGTGATCACCTTCTATTGGTTGCGGGACTGGGACATCTTCAAGGCCCGCATCGCGAGCCTGCTGCCGCGGGACCACGCCGCCGCTATCTCGGGCGTGGCCCACGATTGCGAGACGGTGCTGGCGGCCTTCTTCCGCGGCCAGTTGCTGGTGATGATCTCCCTGGCTCTCATCTATAGCATTGGCCTGTCGGTGATCGGCCTGGAGGGCGGTCTCGCCATCGGCATCGTGGCGGGCCTCCTGAGTTTCGTGCCCTACCTCGGCATCATCACCGGTCTCACCCTAGCCCTCGCCTCGGCGGTGCTGCAGGCGGGGGATACCTGGCTGCCACTGCTGGTGCTGATCGTGTTCGCCATCGGTCAGGGCATGGAGAGCTTCGTGCTCACGCCGCGCCTGGTGGGTGGCCGCATCGGCCTGCATCCGGTGCTAGTGATCTTCGCCATCCTGGCGGGTGGCGAACTGTTCGGCTTCGTCGGCGTGTTGCTGGCGTTGCCGGCCGCCGCTGCCGGCACCGTGTTCGCTCGCCATGCCCACGCGCGCTACATGCAGAGTGATATGTACCGTGGAGATGGCTCCTCCTCATGAGCGGACCGCAAGTGCTGGAAGGGCAGTTGCCGCTGCCCATGATGGTGGATCAGGGCATCGACTTCGAAGGTTTCCTGCCCGGACCCAACGCCGCCGCGGTGCAAGCCCTGCGGGATGCAGCTCTCTCGCCCGATGCCTCCCTGCTGTTCCTGCACGGCGGAGCCGGCGCCGGGAGGTCCCATCTGCTGCAATCGGCATCCCGCGCTGCCAATGCTGCACAGCGGCGCGCCGTGTACCTACCCATGGAACAGACGGTGCTGCTGGACCCTTCCGCCATCGAGAACTTCGAGCGTTACCACGTGGTATGCGTGGATGACGTGCATCGCATCGCCGGTGCTGAGCCCTGGCAGCGGGCCCTGCTCACCCTCATCGATGCTCTGAAACAGAAGGGCGGCAGCTTCGTGGCCAGCGCCCGGGGCGCACCCTCCGGCATCAAGCGACTACTGCCGGATCTGGTGTCCCGTCTCTCCTGGGGGCCCATCTACCAGTTGCAGCCTCTGTCCGACGCCGAGAAGATCACCGCGCTGCAGCAGCGCGCTGCCCGACGTGGTTTCGAGCTGCCGGAAGACACTGCCAAGTTCCTCTTGGCGCGCCTGCAGCGGGACATGACTACGCTGTGTGCGACTCTAGACGCATTGGACACTGCTTCATTAGTGGCTCAGCGCAAGCTTACCGTTCCGTTCGTGAAAGCTTTTATCGAGAAGCGGTAAGACGTTGTAGTTCTCGCAGCGCTGCACTCGCTCCGAAAAACAACAAGATAGATAGGAAGATCTCCACGGCTCCGTACACGCTGCGACTCCCGAGAGTCACAGCGATGCCCTGCGCGAAATACCCCAATGACAGGAACCCCGCCCAGCCGTAAGCCGTCTTGATACCGCGGAACAGGAAGGGCGCGAGCAGCGCCAGGGGCAGGAGACTCACCGCGGCCCATACTAGGCGTATCTGCGGCGGGGCGGTCGCCAGCACACCGAGCCAAAGCGCCAACCACACTGCCAACGCGAAGAACGCTGTGCGTACCAGCAAGCGGCCGGTGAATTGCAGCTTCATCTATCTTGCAGACGTCGTGCGGTGTCGGCGACCCGTGCACCCAAGGCCTGGCAGAGACGCTTCTCCACTTCAGTCACGGCTCGATCGCTGTTGGCACCGGCATGATGGCTGGGGCCGTAGGGCGTACCGCCGGCGGAAGTCTCCATGAGTCCGGACTCGGTATAGGGCACGCCCACCATGAGCATGCCGTGGTGCATGAGCGGCAGCATCATAGAGAGCAGGGTGCTCTCCTGGCCGCCGTGCAGCGAGGAGGTGGAAGTGAAGACGCCGGCAGGTTTGCCGCTCAAGCCGCCGGAGAGCCAGAGCCCCGCGGTACCATCCAGGAAGTATTTGAGAGAGGCGGCCATATTGCCGAAGCGGGTGGGGCTGCCCATCACGAGACCAGCGCATTCCTTGAGGTCGTTCAGGCTGGCATAAGGCGGGCCCGAATCGGGCACGGCGTCTTCCGTAGCCTCACTCACCGCCGATACTGCGGGCACAGTGCGCAGCCGCGCTGTCATGCCGGATACGCTCTCCACGCCGCGGCACACCTGCCGCGCCATCTCCGCCGTGGCACCGTGGCGGCTGTAGTAGAGCACTAAGATCTCGAGGCTCACAGGATCTCCAGTACCGCATCCGGCGGGCGGCCGATACGAGCCTTGCCCTTGGCGAAGACCACCGGACGTTGGATCAGCTCCGGGTTGGCGTGCATCAGCTCCACCAATTGTCGGCGGCTCAGCTTGGGGTCGTCCGCATGCAAGCGTTTATAGCTCTCTTCGTTGTCGCGTATCAGGCCGCGGGCGTCAACGCCGAGGAGGTCCAAGACCTGTTCGATCTCGGCGATGGAGGGTGGCGTCTTCAGATACTCCACCACGCTGGGCTCGATGTGGCGCTCCTGCAACAGGGCCAGGGTTTCCCTGGATTTTGAGCAGCGAGGGTTATGCCAGATTGTGACTTTTTGCATACGCGCTATCCGCGGGCCGTGGATGTCTGTGTCGGCACCACTATAGCGCAGGCCCCTCGCTTGACGGGCATCCGCAGGCGCTGATAGCGTCCGTCTCGCTGATTTCCTAGGGCTATTACGGTGATCACCCTGGCCACTCCCCTTCACAACGCACTTCGCGTCGCGCGCCTCTGTTCCGCCCTGGCGGCACTGGTGTTGCTCATGGCTTGTGCCGGTGCCCCGGTGCAGGAGATGAGCGATGCGCGTCAGGCGGTGGCGGCGGCGGAGCAGACCTTGGCCGGCAAGCCGGTCACGGCCGATCTCGCCAGTGCGCGGCAATACCTGCAAGCCGCTCAGGGTGCGCTCGATGCGGGTGACTACAGAGTCGCCCGACAGGATGCCGAACTCGCGCGCGAACTCGCGTTGCGTGCCATGGGCATGGAACAACAGTCAGACGGTTCAGGCCATTCTCCCCGCTGATTTGACTATGTGCGATGCCTCCGCGCGCCGAGCTTTTTCTTGACACTTCCGCCACCCGGGCGCTAACCTTGCGACACATTTATGTCGTTTTCCCGCTGCTGTACGTGCAGTCGCGGGTGTCTATCAAATAACAAATCCAGTGGAGATCATCATGAAGAATGCCCTGAAGCAATCCGCAGTGCTGCTGCTGATGGCCGGCCTAGTCGCCGGTTGCGCCAGCAACAAGCCCAAGGTGGCCGCTTCCACGGGCCCGTCACCCGCCACCGCTGCCGCCACCCAGGCCATCAGCGATGCGCAGGCTGTGATCAGCGGCGCCCAGTCGCCCTGCACCGACACCGGCAATGCCGCGGATCTGTTGCAGCAGGCCCAGGCCGCTCAGGCCACCGATCCGGCCAAGGCCCAGCAGCTCGCGGCCCAGGCCAAGCAGGTGGCGAGCGATGCGATCAATAACTGCTATCTGGCCAAGGCCAAGGACCTGCAATCCCAGGCTCAGGGCTTCAAGAACCTGAGCGCCGACCAGCAGGCGCGTCTGGCCCAGGGTGGCCAGGACATCAGCAACAACCAGGGCAAGCCCGCCTATGACCTGCTCGCGGCCCTCGTGGCCGAGTTGCAGGCGGCGCACATGACCTACACCGTGGTGAAGGGTGACAGCCTGTGGCGCATCGCTGGCAAGTCCGATGTGTACGGCAACCCCTACCAGTGGCCGCTGCTGTACAAAGCCAATGCCGACAAGATCAAGCACGCCGACAAGATCTATCCCAAGCAATCCTTCGACGTGGTGAAGAACCCCACCCAGACGGACGCAGACGCGGCAGTGAACTATGCCAAGCACCGCGGCGCCTGGCATAGCAACAAAGCGGCGAAGAAGGATAAGAAGTTCGCCGCCGGCAACCCGTAATTAGGGTCGCTAGCGATACGGAAAGGGCCCTTCGGGGCCCTTTCTCTTTTAGGATTAGGAACATGATTGCCAAGCGTTATCTGGTCTCAGGCAAAGTGCAAGGCGTGTTCTATCGTGCCAGCACCGCAGAGCGTGCCCATGCATTGGGTATTACTGGCTACGCGAAGAACTTGCCGGATGGCCGCGTGGAAGTCTTGGCTTGTGGCGAGGAAGCGCAGCTCAAGGAATTGATCGACTGGCTGTGGCAGGGGCCGCCTGCGGCGAAGGTGCAGGGCGTGGACGTGCAGGAAGCAGATGCCGCCTCGGCACCCATGGATTTCTCGACTGGTTGATCAGCGGTCCAGGAACCAGCGCTGGCTCAGCGCTTTCAACACGGCATCTGAATAGTCGATACCCACCGTGGCGCCGTTGTAACGCTGCAAAGCCCCGCGCAGGTCCCCGTGGGTCTTGATGATGTAGTACTTGAGGATGGTGCAGCCCATGCGCAGGTTGGTCTGGGCATGTACCAGGCTATCGTCGGGCCGGCCGATGAGCTTCAGCCAGAAGGGCATGATCTGCATCAGGCCTACAGCGCCGGCCTTGGACACCGCATAAGTATCGAACTTGCTCTCCACCTGGATCACCGCCAGCACCAGTTGCGGCGGCAGCTTGGCGCGGGTGGCTTCCTTATGGATGAGAGTCAGCAGCGCGTTGCGCTCCTGCTGATCCGGCACGTACTCCACCATGCGTGAGGACATGGTGGAGAGCCAGACCTGCCGGTCATAGTCGTCCTGGAAATCGTCCTGGTCGTCTTCGGCGTGCTGCACCAGATAGATCAGGTCCGGGTCCGGCTGGGTGAGCGCTGCGTGGTTGCGTGCCAGGGCCGTGACGGGCACCAATGCCGCGAGCACCAGGAACGGTGCGGCGAGCAGCCAGGCCGCCCGACTCATCAGCTGCGTATCCGCTTCCGGACGAACTCCATGATCTCTGCCGCCGGGATGTCCTGTTTGTCCGGGTCGGTGCGGCCCTTGTATTCCACCGTACCGGCGTCGAGACCCCGGTCCGAGAGCACCAGGCGATGGGGTATGCCGATGAGTTCCGCGTCGGCGAACATGGGGCCGGGGCGCAGGTCCCGGTCGTCCATGAGCACTTCATAGCCGGCGGCCTGCAACTCAGCGTAGACCTTCTCGGCGGCGGCCTTGAGCTTCTCGGACTTGCTCATGTTGAGGGGCAGGAGCGCGATATCGAAGGGCGTCAGGGGCGCCGGCCAGATGATGCCGCGCTCGTCGTGGTTCTGCTCGATGGCGGCAGCCACGATGCGGCTCACACCGATGCCGTAGCAGCCCATGAGCAGGGTCACTTGCTTGCCGGTCTGGTCCAGCACCGAGGCGCCCATGCTCTTGGCGTATTTGTCGCCCAGGGAGAACACGTGACCCACCTCGATGCCGCGTGCGATGTCGAGCTTGCCATTGCCATCCGGAGAAGCATCGCCCACCTGCACCTTGCGCAGGTCTTCCACGCGGGTGATGCGTGCATCCCGATCCCAGTTGGCGCCGGTGTAGTGCTTGCCCGCCTGCCCGCCGCCGCAGACGAAGTCCGCGAGCTGGGCTGCGTCCCGGTCCACGATCACCGGCATGTCGGCCGGCAGATTTACCGGGCCGATGAAACCGGGCTTGCACTGGATGGCCTTCCAGATCTCTTTCTCATCCGCCAGCACCGACTCACCCGGGAGCTCAGGCAGCTTGGCAGCCTTGGTCTCGTTGATCTCGTGGTCGCCGCGCAGGCACAGGGCCACCAAGCCCTTCTCGCCGCGCACGATCAGGGTCTTCACGCACTGTCTCGGCTCCACATTGAGGAAAGCCGATACGTCTTCGATGGTCTTCTGAGTGGGGGTGTCCACCAGCTTGAGTTCGGCGGAAGGGGCGGGGCGGGGCACCTTGGGTGAGAGTGCCTCCGCCAGTTCCATGTTGGCGGTGTAGTCGGATCCATCCGAGAACACGATGGCGTCCTCGCCGGAATCCGCCAGCACCTGGAACTCGTGGGAGTTGCTGCCGCCGATGGCGCCGGTGTCGGCTTTCACGGCACGGAATTTCAGGCCTAGGCGCGTGAAGATTCGCGCGTAGGTGTCATACATGTTCTGGTATTCCTTATCGAGGCTGGCCTGGTCGATATGGAAGGAATACGCATCCTTCATCAGGAACTCGCGGGCGCGCATGATGCCGAAGCGCGGGCGGATCTCGTCGCGGAACTTGGTCTGGATTTGGTAAACGTTGAGGGGCAGCTGCTTGTAGCTGCGCAACTCGCCGCGTGCCCAATCCGTCACCACCTCTTCGGCGGTGGGGCCGAAGCAGTATTCCTGCTCCTTGCGGTCGCGGATCTTCAGCAACTGGCCACCGAACTTCTGCCAGCGACCGGTCTCTTCCCACAGCTCCTTGGGCTGTACCGTGGGCATGAGCATCTCCAAGGCACCGGACTTATCCATCTCCTGGCGGACGACGGCTTCCACCTTGCGCAGCACCCTGAGGCCTAACGGCGTCCAGGTATAGAGCCCGGCGCCGAGTTTCTTCAACATGCCGGCCCTGAGCATGAGCTTGTGGCTCACGAGTTCGGCGTCGGCGGGGGTCTCTTTGACCGTATTCAGGGGGAAGTGGGACGTGCGCATGGATGCTACTTATGGGTTTTGGAGCGGAAAGTCCGTATTCTAGCGGTCATGCAGTCCCGGGCCTAGCACCATGCAGCTCTTCTACGACGCCGACATCGATCCCAAGCTCATCCGTGCGCGCCGCGTGGCGGTATTGGGCTATGGCGCGCAAGGTCGTGCCCAGGCGGCGAACCTACAGGACTCCGGCGTGGCGCTGCGGCTGGGGCTTCGTCCCGGCTCCAAGTCGCTGCCGGCAGCCGCTGCGGCAGGTCTCGAAGTGTTGGATCCGGCTGCGGCGGTGGCCTGGGCTGACCTGGCGGTGATGCTCATCCCTGATGAGGTGCAGCCCCAGGTGTACCGGGAGATCGTCGAGCCGAACCTTAGCCAAGGCGGGGCGTTGGTATTCGCCCACGGCTACAACATCCATTTCAAGCGCATCCAGCCCCGCGCCGACCTGGACGTGATCATGGTGGCGCCCAACGGCATCGGTGAGCAGGTGCGCCTGCAGTACCAGGCGGGTCACGGTGTGCCCGGCATGATCGCCGTGCACCAGGACGCCACCGGCCATGCCCGTGCCCTGGCGCTCTCCTATGCCTTCGCACAAGGCCACGGCCGCGCCGGCATCATCGAATCCACGTTCAAGGAAGAGACCGAGACCGACCTCTTCGCCGAACAAGCGGTGTTGTCCGGCGGCCTCACCCATCTCATCGGCACCGCATTCGAGACCCTGGTGGAAGCGGGTTACGCGCCGGAGATCGCGTACTTCTGCTGTCTGCATGAGATCAAGCTCATGGCGGACATGATCTATGCCCGCGGCATTGCCGGCATGCGCGAGTCCATTTCGTCCACCGCCGAGTTCGGCGATTACACGCGAGGACCGCGGGTCATCGGCCCTGAGTCCCGCGCTGCCATGCGCGCCATGCTCACTGAGATCCAAAACGGCGAGTTCGCTCAGGAACTGGCCCGCGAGATGGAATCCGGTAAGCCTGTCATCAAGGCGGGACGCGCCGCTGCCCGCGCAGCCTTGCTGGATAAAGTAGGCGAAAACTTGCGAAAGGGTATGAAACAAAAGGGCTAAACAGCCCGCACCGTTCATGGCATCATGGTGGTAGCTACCTCAAGGCCGAGCCATGCAACAGCCCCTGATCGAAGACCAGGACGTCGATACCGAAGTCGGCGCAGACGAGATCGAACCCGGTTCTGTCGACGCTGAGGGCCCGCGCCGCCGCGGCATCTTCCTGCTGCCGAACCTGTTCACCTCCGCCGGCCTGTTCGCCGGCTTCTACGCCATCGTCGCCGCCATGGCTGGCAAGTTCGAGCCCGCCGCCATCGCCGTGTTCGTCGCCATGGTGTTCGACAGCCTGGACGGCCGCGTGGCCCGCTGGACCCATACTGAGAGCGCCTTCGGCAAGGAATTCGACAGCCTTGCGGATATGGTCTCCTTCGGTCTCGCACCGGCCCTAGTCATGTATGAGTGGTCGCTGCGCTCCATGACCGACTACGGCGTGGTGCCGGGCAAGCTCGGCTGGATGGGTGCGTTCCTGTATGCGGCCTGCGCCGCCATCCGTCTGGCGCGTTTCAATGTGCGTACCGGCGTGGTGGACAAGCGTTACTTCCAGGGTCTGCCCAGTCCCGCCGCCGCCGGCATCGTGGCGGGGGCCGTGTGGTGCGCAGTCAGCTTCGATGTGCCGGGCCCGGCGCTCATCATCCCGGCTTACATCCTCACCGTCGGCGCCGGCGCCTTGATGGTGAGCAGCGTCGGTTACTACAGCTTCAAGGACCTGAAGCTCCAGGGCCGCGTGCCCTTCGCTGCCTTGCTGGCGGTGCCGGTGCTGATCGTCATCATCTTCCTGTCGCCGCCCAACGTGCTGTTCCTGGTGTTTCTGCTGTATGCCCTCTCGGGCCTGGTCATGGCCCTGTCGCGGCTCTATAAGCGCCGCAGCCGGAAGCCGGCCTGACGGCCGTGGACCCGAAGCGACTCAACCATCTCCACGATCTTGGGCTTGCTGCCTGGGCACCGCGCCGCGGCACTGTGCAATCGGGCACAGCGCGCCAAGCATCGGCCGCGCATCGACCTCCGCCTGTCGCCGTTACCACTCCCATCGCCATCGCATCCGACGAGCGCAACCGTGCCATCGCCGGCATGGACTGGACCGACCTCACGGCGGCGGTGAAAGGCTGCACCATCTGCGGCCTGCGCGCAGGCTGTACCCAGACTGTGTTCGGCGTGGGCGAGAGCCAAGCCAAGTGGTTCGTGGTAGGTGAGGCGCCGGGCGCCGAGGAAGATCGCCAAGGCGAGCCCTTCGTCGGCCGCGCCGGGCAGTTGCTCAACTCCATGATCGGCGCCATCGGCTTGAAGCGCGAGCAGGTCTACATCGCCAATATCCTGAAGTGTCGGCCCCCCAACAACCGTGATCCCAAACCCGAGGAAGCGGAACTGTGCCGGCCTTATCTCGAGCGTCAGCTCGCCCTGGTCAAGCCCCAGATCATCCTGGCGGTGGGGCGCATCGCCGCCCAGAACCTGCTGCACACCGACACCACCATCGGCCGCCTGCGGGGCACCGTTCACAAGCTGGGTGAGACGCCGGTGGTAGTCACTTACCATCCGGCCTACCTGCTGCGCTCCCCCAGCGAGAAGCGCAAGGCCTGGGACGATCTCAAGCTCGCCATGAAGGTGGCGAGGGAAGTAAGAGTGTCATGAACGCCGCTGTCGTCGCCGCTGAGACGCCTCTCTGCCGTCCCATGCACGAGGGCGACGTCCGGCCGGTCATGGATATCGAGCGCCGGGCCTACCAGTTCCACTGGACCGAAGGCATCTTCCGGGATTGCCTGCGGGTCGGCTATTGCTGCTGGGTGATGGAGCTGTCAGGCACCGTGGCAGGTTACGGCATCATGTCCCTGGTGGTAGGGGAGGCGCATCTGCTCAACATCTGTGTCGCCCCCGAACTGCAACGCCAGGGTTACGGCAAGCTCTTGCTGGAACACTTCATGGAACTGGCTAGGGAGCGGGGCGCCGGCCAGATGTTCCTGGAAGTGCGGCTTTCCAACGTCGCCGCCTTGAACCTGTACCGCCAGAGCGGCTTCAACGAAGTGGGTATGCGGAAGAACTACTATCCGGGCGAAAAAGGGCGTGAGGATGCCCTAATTCTTGCCATAGAGTTGTAGCACACCCGCAAAAGCTACTGCGCTCGGCACTACTTCGTTGCGGTCCGGCTCGCGGTCCTCACGTACGTGAAGAGTACACTCCGGCCGCTCGCCTCCCGCGCCTCGTACTGCCTTCGCTCGTCACGCTTTTGCGGAATCGCGGCGCTAATCCTGTATCCAGCATTAAGGTAGAATACGCCGCCTTTGCTACCAGTCAGACCGTCCATGTTCGAGCAAGAAATCCAGCGCCGGCGTACTTTCGCCATCATCTCCCATCCGGACGCGGGCAAGACCACCCTCACCGAGAAGCTGCTGCTGTTCGGCGGTGCCATCCAGCTCGCGGGCGCAGTCAAGGGCCGCAAGGCCTCCCGCCACGCCACCTCCGACTGGATGAAGCTAGAGCAGCAGCGCGGCATCTCCGTGACCTCTTCGGTGATGCAGTTCCCCTACGGCGACTGCATCGTGAACTTGCTGGATACGCCCGGCCACGAGGACTTCTCCGAAGACACATACCGCACCCTCACAGCGGTGGATTCCGCGCTCATGGTCATCGACTGCGCCAAGGGCGTGGAAGAGCGCACCATCAAGCTCATGGACGTGTGCCGCCTGCGCGACACGCCCATCATGACTTTCATCAACAAGCTCGACCGCGAAGCCCGCGACCCCATGTCGCTGCTGGACGAAGTGGAGCAGGTGCTCAAGATCCGCTGTGCGCCGATCACCTGGCCCATCGGCATGGGCCGCGCCCTCAAGGGCATCTATCATTTCGGCACCGACCGTATCCATATCTACGAAGGTGAGAAGAGCGGCAAGCTGGGCGAGACCCGTATCGTCCAGGGGCTCATGAGCGATGAAGCCACTGAGCTCCTCGGCTACGATGCCGACAGCTACCGCGCCGAGGTGGAGCTGGTGAAGGGCGCCTCCCACAGCTTCGACCTGGCTGAATACCGCGCCGGCCGTCTCACGCCCGTGTTCTTTGGCTCCGCCGTCAACAACTTCGGCGTGCGCGAACTGCTGGATGGTTTCGTGGCCAATGCCCCCGGTCCCCGTGCCCGCAGTACCCTGAGCCGTGAAGTCGCGCCCTTGGAAGACAAGCTCACCGGCTTCGTCTTCAAGATCCAGGCCAACATGGACCCGCAGCATCATGACCGCATCGCCTTCGTGCGCCTGTGCTCGGGTCGCTACACCCCCGGCATGCGCGTCAAGCACGTGCGCATCGAGCGCGAGGTGAAGATCGCCGATGCCCTGACCTTCATGGCCGCCGAACGCGAACGGGTGGAGGCGGCCTATGCAGGCGACATCATCGGCATCCACAACCATGGCACCGTGGCCATCGGCGATACCTTCACCCAGGGTGAGGAGCTGACCTTCACCGGTATCCCCAACTTCGCGCCGGAGATATTCCGTCGCGTGATCCTGAAGGACCCGCTCAAGTCCAAGGCCCTGAGCAAGGGCCTGGCGCAGTTGTGCGAGGAGGGCGCCACTCAGCTCTTCAAGCCTATGCGCAACAACGACCTGATCCTAGGCGCCGTGGGCCTGCTGCAGTTCGACGTGGTGGCCTTCCGCCTCAAGGAAGAATACGGCGTGGAGTGCGTGTTCGATTCCATCCCGGTGGCGACGGCCCGCTGGGTGGAATGTGACGATGCAAAGCGTCTGCAGGAATTCCGCGACAAGGCCTTCGACAACCTGGCAGTGGACCACGCCAACAGCCTGGTCTACGTGGCGCCGACCATGGTCAATCTCCAGCTCACCCAGGAACGTTGGCCCGACGTGCGGTTCCGTAAAACCCGCGAACATGGGACTGAGTCCGCTCAGGCAGCATGATGCTGCCGTGATAGGCTAAGTCCCTGTCGATTTCGGGGATGAAGCCATGTCGCTGCTGAGCCGCAAGGTCAAAGGTTGGGCCCTGTACTACTGGGGCAACCACGCCTTCACCACCGCCATCGTCACGGTCTTCTTCCCCATCTTCTTCAAGGACTATTGGAACCACGGGGTCGACCCGAGCGTCAGCACCTTCCGGCTCGGCCTCGCCAACTCCGGCGCCAGCCTGATCGTGGCCCTCACCGCGCCCATCTTCGGCGCCATCGCCGACAAGGGCGGCCACAAGAAACGTTTCCTGCTGGGTTCCGCCTTCCTGGGCGTGGTCATGGTCTTCGCCCTGCATTTCGTCGGCTTGGGGCAGTGGCAGTGGGCCATGTTCTTCTACATGGCGGCATCCATCGGCTACTGGTGGGGCAACGTGTTCGGCGACTCCATGCTGGTGAGCGTCGCGGAACCGGGCAAGTTCGACATGACCTCGGCCATCGGTTATTTCAGCGGCTATCTGGGCGGCGGCATATTCCTGATGCTCGGTCTCGCCATGAGCCAGAAGCCCCAATGGTTCGGACTCGCGGATGCAGCCTCGGCAGTGAAAGTCATCCTGATCCTGACTGCCGTCTGGTGGTTGCTGTTCTCGATCCCCTTGTGGTTCATGGTGCCGGAGCCCACCTCGCCCAAAGGTGGCGAGAGCCTGGGCAAGGCCATCGGCGACGGCCTGCGCCAGCTCGCGGAGACCTTCCGCCATGTGCGCAGCTACAAGCCGGTGTTCATGTTCCTCATCGCCTATTGGGTCTACATCGATGGCGTCAACACCATCATCCAGATGGCGGTGGACTACGGCAAAGCCATCGGCTTCGGCACCAGCGACCTCATCATGGCGGTGGTGCTGGTGCAGTTCGTCGGTATCCCGGCGGCACTGATATTCGGCCGCATCGGCGAGCGCATCGGTCCGAAGCGCGGCATCTTCATCGGCCTCGCGGTCTATACCTTCGTCTCGATATTCGCATCCTTCATGCACTCCGCCTGGCAGTTCTACATGCTGGCGGCCATGATCGGATTGGTGCAGGGCGGGGTGCAGCTTCTGAGCCGCTCCTACTATGCGCGACTGGTGCCGGCGGAACGGGCCGGCGAGTTCTTCGGCTTCTACAACATGCTGGGTGAGTTCGCCGCCATCATCGGTCCGGTACTGATCGGCGTGGTGAGCCTCACCACGCATAGTCCGCGGGCGTCGATCCTCTCGGTGATCATCTTGTTCGCCGTGGGTGCTGTGCTGCTGGCACGGGTGAAACCGCATCAGACCGGGGCAGCCTAGCGTGGCGTCTTCTTCGGTCTGAATAGCTTGACCAGTCGATTGAAGGAACGCGCGTCGCCGCTGTCTTCGTAGCGCAGCTCGACGTAGCGATCAGTTATGTCGAAGACCGCATCCGTTAGGTCAGCTCGCGCTGCGGCGACACGCTTCGCGTAGTCCTGCGGCCCCTCATGACCGGCCCGCGGCAGTCCGATCCGCGCCAGTCGCCTGCAGAAGCGTGCGTAGTCCCGCACCACCGGCGGCATGGCGGGTGGGCGCCGATCCCAGATGAGATATAGCCAGTACAAAGCCATCAGGGCCACCACCAATCCGCCCAGCACCAGCGCCAGCTGCAACCAGTTGCCGTATTCAAGGCCGACCTTGGAGAAGAACTTGGCCTGTAGTTCCGGGCCGTAAGCCAGCACCCATTTGTTCCAGCCGCTATCCAGCGCGTCCCAGCTGTTGCGCATAGCCCCCAGCCAGGGATAGCGCTGGTAGATGGATCCGGCGAGATCTTCGTTGGGCAACGAGTCCGCGAGCCCTTCCTCCACCCGCGCCGGATCGACGGCACCCGTCGGGTCCACACGCATCCAGCCGCGGCCCGCCATCCACACTTCCGCCCAGGCGTGAGCTTCCTGCTGGCGTATCACGTAGTAGTCATCCAAGGGGTTCTGGGTGCCTCCTTGGTAGCCGATCACCACATGGGCCGGGATGCCGGCCGCACGCATCAGGAATACGAAAGCGCCCGCATAGTGTTCGCAGAAGCCGCGCCGGGTCTCGAACAGGAACTGGTCCACCCGGTCGGCACCGCTGAGGGCCCCCGGTTGCAGCGTGTAATGGAAGGGTTGGTCGTGGAACATCGTGAGGGCGTACTGGACGATCTCTTCCGGGGTCTTGGCGGCGCTGCGCCACTTTTGTGCCAGGGCACGGGTACGTGGATCTCCCCCTGGCAAGACGAGATCGCGGTGCAACATCCAGCCCGGCGTGCTGGCGCCATAGTGGGCCCGCGGATACGAGGTCAATTCATAGAGCTTGCGCTCCGTGACCGGAGCGTGGGTGTAAGCCTCGTAACTGGCGGAAAGATAGTTGTCATCCGGCAGCTTCGACGGCAGGTCGAGGGTGTAAAGCACCGAGAGGTTATTCGGTTCGAGCGTCACCTGATAGTGCACCGGCGCGCCCTCGGTGACCGCGTCCGCCTGGCCGCGCCAAGGTAGGTTGCCGCTGCTCCAGGTCTTGCCGTCGTATTCGTGCAGCACCAGCGCGCGCCAGTAGAGCTCGCTGCGCGGTGGCGCCACACCATCGAACTTCACGTGGAAGGCGATGTCATCCGACTGGGCGAGTTGGCTCAAATCTCCGGGCGACATGCTGGTGGAGAGCCCGGTGACACCGGCATGCTTCTGCGTGCCGAAGCCCCACAGCGGCCCGGAGATACGCGGGAACAACAGGAACAGTATCGCCGCTATGGGTAAGGCCGGTACCAGCAGGCGCGTGACGCTGCGGGCCGAAGCGGCGAGGCTGCGTTCCGGATCCGGATGCGCCACGTTATACATGGCCAGAGTCGCGATCCACACCGCCGGCAGCATGTAGAGGGCAAGTTCGATGGTCTGATCGTAGAGGAAGTTGTCTATTCCCAGGAAATAGGCGATGACGATGACCAGGAAGTAATCCCGCAGTCCCTGGGCCTCCATGAGCTTCAGCATCACCAGCAGGAGCAGCAGGGCACCGGCCGCCTCGGCGCCGTTGATGGTGCGGAAGGTGGCGATCACCATCACGATCATGGCGAATGCCAGGGATTTCAGGCCCCAGCCTTTGGGCATGTACCAGCCAAGCCAGGCCGCGGCATAGCGCCAGCTGCCCAACAGCACCGCGCACAAGCTCATCCATAGCGGGACATGCAGAGCCTGGGGCGCACCCATGGCGACGATGGCAGCCAGGGACCAGCCCAAGCGCTGACGTTCGATGTCGCGTCCGTAAGTCAGAGGTGCGACCACTGCATTCATACGGCATCGCCCTGGCCGAACAGCGCCAGAGCCTGCAGGCAGCGTAGCCGCTGCTCCTCGCCGGAGGCGGGCGGGAACACTGTACCCGGCAGCTTCAGGCCATAGGCCATCCCGGCGGCATGGGCCGTCAGCACCCAGCGACACAGCACCGAGAGCCGGGTCTCATCATCGAGGCCCGCGAGCGCCGCCCAGTCGAACCAGCGGGTCTGTTCTCCGGTCCCCGAGAAGCGTTTGGTGAGGAGTTCCTGCTGGCGGGTGGAGGCCCGCCACGCGATACGCCGTGGCGAATCGCCGCGCTGGTATTGGCGTAGCCCGCTGAAGTCGTCCTCGCCCTGATCGTTGGGACGCCCCAAACCTTGTCCACCGAGTGGATCTGGCAAAGGCGGTGCTTGCATCGCCGGCGCCGGATACACCAGCACCTTCCATTCCATGTATACCCAACTCCAGGGGCGGAACAGGCCGAAGGGATAACTGCTCTCCACCGCCAACCTGCCCACGGGCTGCCAGCCCCGGCGTGTGGTGGCCAGCGGCACCGGTGCCAGGTTCTGGCCCGAAGCTGGGATGTCGCTGGTCACGGTGCGTTCGTCGTGTTCGGCGCTCAAGGTCACGCCCACCCGCGTGCGCCGTCCCGGGTTATGCACCGCCAGATGGAACCGCGCCGTCTCGCCGGCGAACACAGGCTCCGCACTTGCAGCTACCAGTTCCAAGCCCAGCAGGTTGGCGTGGGCCGCGTTCATGCTGATCATCACCAGCGAGAACAGCAGGAAGGTGAGCATGAAGCCCATGCTGTTCGCGTAGTTCATGGAACCGAGCAGCATCACCAGCAGCGTGAGGCCGAACAGGAATCCTTGCGGCGTAGGCAGGATATAGAGACGGCGCTGGGCGATGGTGACGCGCCGGCCATCGGGACCCTGGCGGCTCTTCGCCCACTCCCGCATCCGGCGTTGGAACCGGGCGCGTGTCTTGGCGAACATGACTTAGGGGATCGGTACGGCTTCGAGGAGGTCGCGGGCAAGCTGCGCAGCCGGAGGCGCCTCGCGTCCGCCGCGCGGATGCAGGCGATGTCCCGCGACGCCCGGCAGCACGGCCTGCAGGTCTTCCGGCAACACCCCCTGGCGACCGGCGAGGAGAGCCCACACCTGGGCCGCGTGCTTCAGCCCTAAGGCCGCGCGCGGTGATAGACCGTTCTCGAAGCGGCCGGCGTCGCGGGTGTGGCGTACCAGTGCCTGCAGGTAATCCAGGAGCGCGTCCGAGACGTGCACCTTCGATGCGGCTTCGCGCAGGGTGGCGAGGTCGCGGGGTTCCAGTGTGGGCTTCAAGTCCGCCAACACTTCACGTCGGTCACGACCCCGTAACAGGTCACGCTCCGCATCTTCACCCGGATAACCGAGTTCGATGCGCATCAGGAAGCGATCGAGCTGCGACTCCGGTAGCGGGAAGGTGCCCACCTGCTGCAACGGGTTCTGGGTAGCGATCACGAAGAATGGCCGGGGTAGGGCGCGGGTCTCGCCGTCCACCGTCACCTGGCGTTCTTCCATGGCTTCCAGCAGCGCGCTCTGGGTCTTGGGCGTGGCGCGGTTCACTTCATCCGCGAGGATGAGTTGGGCGAAGATCGGGCCCGGGTGGAAACGGAAGCTGTCGGTCTGGCGCTCGAAGATGGAGGCACCGATGATGTCCGCCGGCAAGAGGTCGCTGGTGAACTGGATGCGCTGATAAGAGAGGCCGAGTACGCGGGCGAGGGTGTGCGCCAGGGTGGTCTTGCCTACACCTGGGATGTCCTCGATCAGGAGGTGTCCGCCCGCCAGCAGGCAGGCGATACACATCCTGATCTGCTGCTGCTTGCCCAGCACGATGCGGTTGGCCTCCGTGAGGGCCTGCTCCAGCTTGCGCATCTCGGCCACATACTGACCGGCCTGCAAGCGGTCTTCCACCGTCACCGCGACCATGCTCGGCTCCTGGGATCTTTAACGCGCGTCCGGCTTGCGTTTGCCGGCGGAGCGCACGTGAGGTTCGATGTTGGCGGCGCGCAGGAGTTCCCGGTGGATGCGCGAGACGCGCTCCACCTGGCCCTTGGCCGGGAAGCGCTCGTAGAAGCCCTCGGCCCGGAACTGGCGCTTCTGTTCGCCCCAGGGAGCGAGACGCTTGGTCCAACGCTCCAGGCGGCCATTCTCCGGCGTCGCGTCCTGCGGAGCCAGGTCCGCGCACACCCGCAGCAGTGCCTTCAAGGTCACCGAGGTGGTGATCATGTAGGAGTTATGGCCCCAGGTCTCGCCCCAGATGGTCTTGGCGGCTTCCAGGAAGTCACGCACTACCCGATAGAAGCGGTCCGCTTCCTTGTCGTCGGCGCCGCGGCGCTCGATGGCCTTCCAGTCGGCGCTGATCCAGCGATTGAGTTCGTTGAACAACTCCGCCTGCAGGATCCACTTCTGGCGCTGGGAACGGCCACCCAGGCGATTGATGCGATAGCGCAGCGGGCTGTCGCCTTCGGAATACAGTTTCTCCACGACGCGCGCCGCGAACTTCTTCTCCGGCGCAGCCCAGGAGACCTTCTCATACAGGTCGATCAAGTGGCTCTTGTTGATGCGCGTCGGGGTGGAATTGATGATGACGAACATCTCCGTGGCGAAGTCCTCGCTACGGCCGTCGAAGATCACGCAGGGCACGTTGATGGTGCGGGCCTCACCCGGGCGGTCCCGGTTGTAGAAGTTGAGGGCCGCCAGGCGGTGCTGGCCGTCGATGATCAGGTACTTGCCCTTGGGCTCCTGCAGGTGACCGACGCTCTCGAAACCCTGCATGGGTTCGAAGTTGAGGCGCTCGTTAGTGAACAGCAGCACCGTGCCGGGGATGGGCGGCTGGCTGGCGGCGGTTTCGTAGAAGTTCTTCAGAGCCGCTACTTTGGCACGGCCCAGCTGGCGCTGGAAAGCCTTGTCGGAGTGCTCGATGTGCCCGATGAACTCCGCGATCTCATCGCTGTCCGCCGGTTTCTCGGGGGCGATTTGCTCGCCCTCGCCATAGAAGCGGCTGATGAACCTCACCTTGGCCAGCAGGTCCTCCACGGGGTAGGCCGCGAAGTAGAACACGCCGTCTTTCTGTCGGACCTGGGTCGCAAGCATGGGAGGCTCCGGTGGGGGACCGTAATCATAAACTGCCGGCCCCCGCCGGTATACCGGTTTTCAGGCGTCAGAGACCGGCCGGGCGCAGGGCATCCACCAGGGCCTTGGTGAAGGCCGTACGCGAGGTGCGGTCAATATGCGAACCATCCGGGCATCGAAGCCTCTGAGCGTGGGCACGTCGAAGTCCAGGGTGTGGAGGTCCGGCAGGCTGGCCAGCGGGTCCCAGCAGTCCCTGCGCGGATAGACCTCGTCATCGATCTGCCGCAGGTAGCCGGTACGAGGCAAGCGGATGAGCGTCATCTGGCCGCTGCGCTGTTCGATGGCGGCGACCAGGCCCGCCATGGCCTCTAGCCCCTTGTCGAAAACCTGGGGGTCTTTCGGTCGGAGGACCTGGACGGAAACCATGTAGGGCTAGGTCCGCCTTCAAGCCGCCCACTGCCAACAAAACAGTACCAGCGCGCCGCTCGACACCAGCAGCCAACGCAGCTACAGCAGGCTCTGTAGCGCCATGCTCAACGAGTCGCTTCCAGATGCAGCGCCCGCACCAGCAGATGCGTGAAAGCCGGGCGGGCATGGTAGTCCAGGTGCGAACCGTCCGGGCAATAGAAGGCGCGTAGCGCCGGCACATCTTCGAAGTTCACTGCCGGTGCCGGCACGGCGGCGACGAAGCGATCCCAGAACAGTTGTCGCGGGAAGCGCCGGTCGTCCATCTGCCGTATGTAGCCGCTGGTGGGGAACGTGGTGAAGATCACGCGACCGCCGCGGGCCTGGATGGCGCGAGTCATGGCCGCCAATGCCGGCAGGGATTGTTCGAAGAGTTTGTCGTCCAGGGCCGGCAAGACCGCGATGCGTGCCGCGAAGTCATGCTCGATGTCGTAGTAGCTGCGGCCGGCGGTGGGCACGTCCTCTCCGAGGTTGCGTATCACGCGCTGGTAGTAGAACTGCGGCTGTGGCACCTGGCTGTAGTCCGCGAGTATCTCCCGGTCCGGCAGCATACGCAGGTATTGGGGTGTGGGATCCTTGTGCAGCACACGCCACTGCAAGGTCGTGAGCGGATGGGCGCCGTCGGCGTAGCTGCGCAAGCGACCCCTCAGCCAGTCGCTCAAGTAAGCTTCGCTGCGATCGAAGTCCGGTAGTGTGAAGCGCTGCTGCTGCCGCTCGTAATCGCGCTCGTAGTCATAGGCGCCGTCCCAGCGCATCGGCGACGCCAGCACATTCTCCGCCAGGTCCACGACGATGGTGCCGGTCACCTTCGGGTCTGCGGCGAGGCCCGCCAGCACCGGCACGAAGGAACTGCCATCCACGCCGAGTTGTACCGGCTCGAGCCCCGTGTCGCGGCGTAGCACATCGAAATCCGGATCCAGCAGCACCCGCGAACTGCCCACCATGATCAACGCGCGGGACCCCAGCGCATCTGCCCGTGCGCGTTCGCGGCTCCAGGCGCGGGATGAGTCCACGATGTCGGGTTTGAAACCACGTGCCGCGAGCCGGAGTTCCATGATGCCGACGAAAGCGGCGGCGATGGCGAGGCCTCCGCCCAGCACCGCGAGCCAATGCAGGCGCGGCAGGCGCCGGTCAGAACTGGAAGTAGATGAAGGCACGTTCGTCGCCCCCGGAGCAGAGGAACATGGCCACCAGGCAGCAGCCCAAGACCGCAGCTTGAAGGGTGGGGCTGAAGCGGCGGAAACGCTCCTCGAGACTGAGGTCGCGGTTCGCCCATTGCCATATCAGCAACCCGACCATGGAGCCATAACAGATGAGCAAGGCGTGTGAGACCTGCCCTGACCCATGACCCAGGTCGAACAGGCCGTTGAACATGCGCGCTGCGGTCTGACCGTCATGGGCCCGGAACGGGATCCAGGTGAGGGTCACCACCAGGAAAGTGAAAGCCGTGAATAGCCAGTCCTTGCCGGCAGGCAGGGCCAGGCCCCGCGCCGGACCGCGCAGGCGGCGTTCGATGGCGAGGTAAGCGCCGTGCAGGCCGCCCCAGAGCACGAACATCCAGGAGGCACCGTGCCACAGGCCACCCAACAGCATGGTCAGCATCAGGTTCACGTAAGTGCGGGTGTCGCCATGGCGGTTGCCGCCCAGCGGCACATACAGGTAGTCCCGCAGCCAGGTGGAGAGGGTGATGTGCCAGCGCCGCCAGAAATCCGAGAAGCCGCGCGCGCCGTAGGGATAGCGGAAGTTATCCGGGAACTCGAAGCCGAAGCACAGGGCGAGTCCGATGGCGCACAGGGAGTAACCGGCGAAGTCGCAGTAGATCTGCCCTGAGAAGCCCAGCACTGCCGCCCAACTCTCAGCGGCGCCGAGGGCGGCGTTGCCGTAGGCCGCGTCCACCACCGGCGCGAACACCGCGTCCGCCAGCACCGTCTTGGTGAACAGGCCGATGATGACCAGGCACAGACCCCAGCCCAGCTGGTCGCGACTCGCGCTGCGCGGCGTCCTGATCTGCGGCAAGAGCAGGCGGGCACGCACGATGGGTCCGGCCACCAGGTGCGGAAAGAAACTCACGAACAGCGCGTAGTCGAGGAACCCCGCGTCGCCTTCGATCTCGCGGCGATACACGTCTATGGTGTAAGAGAGAGACGCGAAGGTATAGAAAGAGATGCCGATGGGCAGCACCACGTCCAGGGCCGGCGGCGCGTAGTGCACGCCCAGGGCCGAGAGCAGAAGCTGGGTGTTCTGCAGCAGGAAATTGCCGTACTTGAAGAAGCCGAGCAGGCTCAAGTTGGCCACCAGGCTCAACACCAGCAGCAGCCTGCGCTTCCTCTGGTCCTGGCTCTTCCAGATGAGCCGCGCCAGCAGCCAGTCCATGCTGGTGGAGAACAGCAGGATGACTATGTAGGGCGGGTTCCAGGCGGCATAGAAGACGTAGCTCGCCACCAGCAACAGGGATTTCTTCGCGGTCCATCCCGGCATCAGCCGGTGCAGGGTGAAGACGATGATGAAGAAGATGAGGAAGGTGAGGGAGTTGAACAGCATCTAGGCAACTCCGCCCCTCACAGTGACGACAGGCGTTTGAGCTGCTCGCGCAGACCCTGTACGTTGACCTCGAAGTCCTTGAGACGGTGGCGTTCCTTATCCACCACCGCGGGCGGCGCGTTGTCCACGAAGTCCGGCTTGCCGAGCTTGGCCTGGCACTTGCCGATCTCGCCTTCCACCCGTGTGATCTCCTTGGCCAGACGCGCGCGCTCCGCATCCATGTCGATCAAGCCGGCCATGGGTACCAGGATCTTCATCTCGCCCAGCAGCGCGGTGGCGGAGGGCGGCGGCTCGCCTTGGATGTGTACGTCGATGCCCGAGAGGCGGGCGATGAACACCAAGAGCGCCTTGTGCTGCTTCAGGCGTCCCAGGTCAGAAGCGGATGCGCCCTGCAGCAACACCGGCATCTCCTTGCCCGGCGCGATGTCCATCTCGGCGCGGATGCGCCGCACTCCCAGGATGAAGTCCTGCAACCAGCGCAGCTCTTGCTCGACAGCAGGATCGCGTTTGAAGTCAGCAGCCTTCGGGTAAGGCTGGATCATGATGCTGGGGCCTTGCTTGCCCGTGAGGGGCGAGACCCGTTGCCAGATCTCTTCCGTGATGAAAGGCGTGATGGGATGCAGCGCCCGCAGCAGGGCTTCCAGCACCGTCACCAGGGTATGGCGGGTGCCGCGCTGGCGGGCCGCGCTCAAGCCCTCGCCCTGCAGGGCGGGCTTCGAGAGCTCCAGGTACCAGTCGCAGAACTCGTTCCAGGTGAACTCGTAGAGGGCCTGGGCTGCGAGGTCGAAGCGGTAGGAGACGAACTCCTTCTCCACTAATTCCAAAGTCTCCGCGAGCCGCGATCGGATCCAACGGTCCGCGAGACCGAACTCCATCTCACCACCAGCGGCGCCGTTGTCCTTGTCTTCCGTGTTCATCAACACGTAGCGGGCTGCGTTCCACAGCTTGTTGCAGAAGTTCTTGTAGCCTTCGCAGCGCTTCATATCGAAGTTGATGGTGCGGCTGTAGGTGGCCAGCGCCGCGAACGTGAAACGCAATGCATCGGCGCCCACGGGCTGGATGCCTAGGGGGTAATCCTTGCGCACCCGTTTCTCCACCTTCTCTCGCACCTGGGGGATCAAGAGCGCAGCAGTGGATTTCTGCACTAGGCCTTCGAGGCTGATGCCATCGATGAGGTCCAAGGGGTCCAGGGTGTTGCCTTTGGACTTGGACATCTTCTGGCCCTCGGCGTCGCGCACGATGGCGTTGATGTACACCTCTTTGAAGGGCACCTGCTTGGTGAAGTACTGGGTGGCCATGACCATGCGCGCCACCCAGAAGAAGATGATGTCGAAGCCGGTGATGAGCACCGACGAAGGCAGGAACTGCTTGAACTCCTCCCATTCCTTCGCCCGCTGCGGCGTCTCACCGGGCCAGCCCAAGGTGGAGAAGGGCCACAGGGCCGAGCTGAACCAGGTGTCTAGAACGTCTTCGTCCTGGCGCAGCTTGCCGACCGGTTTAATGGCCGCATGCTTGAGCGCATCCGCTTCGTCTTCGCCGACGAATATGTTGTCGGCCTCGTCGAACCAGGCTGGTATCTGATGCCCCCACCAGAGCTGCCGGCTCACGCACCAGTCCTGGATGTTCTCCAGCCACTGCACGTAGGTGGTGCTCCAGTTCTCCGGCGTGAACTTCACGGCGCCGCCGCGCACTGCGGCGAGGGCAGGTTCGGTGATGGCGCGCTTGCCGCCGGGGCGGCCGTCCGGGAGCGTGTCGCGGGTGAGATCGAGGAACCATTGGTCCGTGAGCATGGGCTCGATGACGGCGTCAGAACGCTGGCTGATGGGCACCATCAGCTTGTGTTTCTTGACCTCGACCAAGAGGCCGGTTGCTTCCAGGTCTGCCACCATCTTCTTGCGTGCCACGAACCGGTCCAGGCCGCGATAGGCGACAGGTGCCTCGTCGTTGACCTTGCCGTCCAGGGTGAAGATGTTGATGGAAGCCAGGTTGTGGCGCTGGCCGATCTTCTGGTCGTTGAAGTCGTGGGCCGGCGTGATCTTCACGCAACCGGTGCCGAACTCCTTGTCCACGTATTCGTCGGCGATCACCGGGATCAGCCGGTCCGTGAGCGGCAGCTTGAGTTGCTTGCCGATCATCTCCTTGTAGCGCTCGTCTTCCGGATGCACGGCGACCGCCACGTCGCCCAGCATGGTCTCGGGGCGGGTGGTGGCCACCACCAGGTCCTTGCCACCGCCCGCGGCGGGATAGCGGATCAGCCACAGGCTGCCGTCACGTTCCTCGTTGTTCACTTCAAGATCCGAGACCGCGGTCTGCAATACCGGGTCCCAATGCACCAGGCGTTTGCCGCGGTACAGCAGGCCGTCCCGATACCACTGCACGAACACGCGCTTCACGGCGGCGGAGAGGCCCGCATCCATGGTGAAGCGCTCGCGATTCCAATCCACGGAGGCGCCCAGGCGACGCATCTGGCGGGTGATGGTGGAACCGGACTCGTCCTTCCACTCCCAGACTTTCTTCAGGAAGGCTTCGCGGCCTAAGTCATGGCGTGACTTGCCGGCAGCCGCCAGCTGGTTCTCGACGATCTTCTGGGTGGCGATACCGGCATGGTCGGTGCCGCCCTGCCACAGCACCCGGCGACCCTGCATGCGGTGGTAGCGGGTGAGGGTATCCATGAGGGTCTGCTGGAAGGCATGACCCATGTGCAGGGTACCGGTGACGTTGGGGGGCGGCAGCAGGATGCAGTAGGGCACACCGCCCCCGGCCGGCGCGAACCAGCCATGCTTCTCCCAAGTCTCGTACCAGCGGCCTTCCATGCCGCGGGGTTCGTAGGCTTTCTCCATGGGTCCCGGTCGGATTTTCTGGTGCGCCGCGTCGCGCGGCATGAAGCGGGGATTATAAGTGGTAAACAGGCGGGTCGAGCGCTAAAACGGACCTCTCGATGTCACTCCTTGCCGTTCTCCCGCAGCGCCTCTTCGACGATGCCGGGGATCTCGTCCCGGAGCTTCTCCCAGACCTTGTTCACCAGAGTGGCATGGATCTCGGCGGAAGCGTCCCGCAGCAACCGGTCCGTGAGGGCGGCGATGCGTTCCGTGAGCGCTTCCGAGAGCAGGTCCTGAGGGATGGTCAGTACCGCAGGCACGGCCGCGGTCGGAGCGGGTGCCGATGTAGCGAGCGGGACTGTGGTGGCGCGCGTATCGCCCGCCACTTCGGTCAAGACCGGGATGTCGAGGCTGGGGGGCATGCGTCCGGGCGTATTCATGCTTTCGCCCCTATGGTGTTGGTCTTCAAGGGATAGCCACGGTCCTTATAGAAGCGGAAGCGCTCACGACCTTCAGCCTTACCGGTCTCGTCCCCGTCGATGAGTTCCGCCACCCGCTCGAAGCGGGTGAAGAAGCCTGGCACCTCGGCCCCGAGGTTGATCAGAAGGTGGAAGCCTTCACCAGGCTCGGTACCGTGGCCGATATGCACCGCGGCTTCCGGGTCCTGCCCTGCCAGGCAGTGGGGCAGGAAGCTGCCGTCCTGGTAGGTCCACATCAGGTCATCCAGTTCCCGCGCCGCACCTTCGCTCGGTGCCTGCACGAAGACTTTGTGACCCATCCCGGTCACCTTCTCCGCCAGTCGACAGGCGAATATCAGCCGGTTCCGCTGCGCGCTGCTCTCCAATATATAGAAGTCGACTTGTGTCATTGCCTCGGGGTCACACCTGATCCAGGAGATGCTGTACCAGGAGCGGCACGGGCCGGCCGGTGGCGCCTTTCTCCGCGCCGCCCTTCCAGGCGGTGCCGGCGATGTCGAGGTGCGCCCAAGGCATGTTCTTGGTGAAACGCGACAGGTAGCAAGCGGCGGTGATGGCACCGGCTTCGCGGCCGCCGATGTTGGCGAAGTCCGCGAAGTTGCTCTTCAGGCTGTCCTGGTAGTCGTCGTACAAGGGCAGCTGCCAGCAGCGGTCATCGGCCTTGTCGCCGGCCTGCTTCAGGCCCTGCACCAGGCGGTCGTTGTTGCCGAGCAGACCCGAGACCACGTTGCCGAGCGCGATCACACAGGCGCCGGTCAGGGTCGCGATGTCCACGACGCTCGCCGGCTTGAAACGCTCGGAGTAGGTGAGCGCCTCGCAGAGGATCAAGCGGCCCTCGGCGTCGGTGTTGAGGATCTCGACGGTCTGGCCCGACATGGTGGTGACGATGTCACCCGGACGCGTGGCGTCGCCGCCCGGCATGTTCTCGGCGCTCGGCACCACGCCCACCACGTTGATTTTGAGGCCTAAGGCCATCACCGCCTTCAGCGTGCCGAACACGCTGGCGGCGCCGCACATGTCGAACTTCATCTCGTCCATGGCCGGCGCCGGCTTGATGGAGATGCCGCCGGTGTCGAAGGTGATGCCCTTGCCCACCAGCACGTGGGGCTTCTGGTCCTTACCGGCGCCGTTATATTCCATCACGATCAGCTTCGGCGCCTGGCGGCTGCCGCGGGCTACCGCCAAGAGCGCGCCCATGTTGAGCTTCTTCATCTGTGCCGTGTCCAGCACCGTCACCTTGAGCTTGCTGCCCTTGGCGAGCTTCTTCGCCTGGTCGGCGAGGTAGCTCGGGGTGCAGACGTTGGGCGGCAGGTTGCCCAGGGTCTTGGTGAAGGCCACGCCGGCGGCGATGGCGCTGCCCACCCGCAGGCCTTCTTCGCTGCCCTTGGCATGGTCGCGGCCCATGAGCAGGGTCAGCTTCTGCAGCGTCGGCTTGTGCTTGTCCTTGGCCGCGCCCTTGAACTGATCGAAGCGGTAGTTAGTTTCCTCGGCGGATTCCACCGCGTGGCGCGCCAGCCAATAGCCGTCGGCACCTTTGATGTCCAGCAGCGAGAGGCCGCTCACCGCTTCCTTCACGCCCGCTTCGTTCAGGGCGCGCACCATCTTGATCATGGCCTTGCGGTAACCGCGCACCGAGATATCTTTCTCTGACCCTAAGCCCACCAGCAACACGCGCTCCGCGTTAGCCTTGGGGATATCGAACAACAGCAGGGATTGGCCGGCGCGGCCTTCGATGGCGCCGCTCTTGGCGATCTTGCTCAGGTATCCGTGGCTCGCCTGGTCCAGGGCCTGAGCCGATGCCGGCAGCTTGCCGCCCTCGAACACCCCCAACACGAGGCAGGGCGTAGTCAGGGATTCGGCGGCAGCGGTCTTCACGGAAAATTGCATGCAAGTCTCCCAATGGACGATTCAGGATGCCGCGGCGCCTGGCGTATCATGGGCGCCTGCGGGATGCGCCACTGCTCGGGGGCGCGGGCCGCCATTCTAACCCAAGCCGGACCCGTCACCGATGAGGCCACAGAGCGACAGATGATCCGCATCGTGGATCGCTACCTTGCCCGGGAGACGGCGCTCACCGTCGCCGCCGTGACCGGCGTGCTGATGCTCATCATGCTCAGCAACAAGTTCGCCAGCCTGCTGGGCGATGCCGCGGCCGGCCGCCTACCGCGTGAGACCGTGTTCACACTCCTGGGTCTGGCCTCCATCAAGTTCTTCATATATGTCCTGCCGGTGGCGGTGTTCCTGGCGGTGATGCTGTCCTTGGGCAGGCTGTACCGGGACAGCGAGATGACCACGCTCATGGCCTGCGGTGTCGGCCCGGCGCAGATCTACCGGCCGCTCATGGTCATGGCCGCGGTGCTGGCGGTAGGTCTGGGCGCCATGTCGCTGTATGCCTCGCCCTGGGCGGAGCGCATGACGCGCATCGTCAACAGCGCCGGCGTCCACAGCGCCGAGGTGGGCAGTTTCGAATCGGGACGCTTCAAGGTGGACGACAGCGGGCAGGGCGCGCTGTATGCGGAGCATGTGAGCCAGGACGGTAAGCAACTCAACAAGGTCTTCATGCAGGGGCCGAGCGGCGACTTGATGGCCGTGGTAATCGCCGACACCGGCCATCGCCAGGACAACCCCAAAGATCCCTCCGCTGGCATGATGATTCTGGACAACGGCTGGCGTTATGAAGGCCTGCCTGGCAAGGCCGACTACCGGCTGGTGAAGTTCGCCGAGCATGGCATCGTCATCAACCCGCCCAAGCCGGACAACGGCCTGGATGACTACGACGCCTACCCCACCGCGGATCTCCTCAAGATCCACGATCTCTCCGCGGTCTCGGCCATCCAATGGCGCCTGTCGGCGCCCATCTCGGTGTTGTTGCTGACGCTCCTGGCGGTACCGCTGGCGCGCACCTCGCCGCGGCAGGGCCGTTACGGCAAGCTGCTGATCGCCATCCTGGTGTATCTCATCTTCTATAACGTCACCATCCTGGCCCGCGTGTGGTTGCAGAAGGGCGTGACGCCGGTGCCCATAGGTATGTGGTGGGTCGACGTGCTGTTCCTGGCGGCGTGCATGCTGCTGCTGGTACAGCAATACGGGTTCCGAGGCCTGGTGAATGCCCCTTGGCGGGTGCGCTGATGAAACGCATCGACCTCTATCTCGCCAAGACCGTCATCGTCAATTCACTGCTGGTGTTGCTGGTGCTCACGGTACTGGCTAGCGTCATCAGTTTCGTCGGCGAGATACACAGCATCAGCAGCACCTATACGGTGGCGGAGGCCGCGCGCTACACCCTCTATGAGATCCCAGGCGGCATGTATGACATGTTCACCATCGCCGTGCTGCTGGGCGCACTTCTGGGCTTGGGCGAACTCGCCAGCCACAATGAACTCACGGTGATGCGCGTGGCGGGCCTGTCCGTGGCACGCCTGGGATTGTCCGCCATGGTCGGTGGCGTGGTGCTGGCGGTGATGTGCGTGTTGCTGGGCGAACTGGTGGTGCCCGGCACCGAGCAGCGTGCCGAGGACCGGCGCGCAGAACTGGTCAATGCCCGCACCAATGCTTTGGGGCTGGGCGGCATCTGGGCCAAGGACGGCAACAGCTTCGTCAACGTCCGTTCCATGACCAACCGTAAGCTGGCGCGGGGCATCTACGTCTACGACGTCAATCCGGATCGGCAGCTGACCCGGGTCACCTTCGCCAACGTCGCGTCCTTCGACGACGATCCGCCCAAGCTACACGGTGTACGCGGCACCACCATGAGCGTGGCCGGTTCCAGCGTGTTCCATGAACGTAGCGAGGATTGGCACACTTCCCTGAACCCGAACATCATCAACCTGTTCGCCGTGAACTCCACCGCCTTGTCCGCGGCCGGACTCTACGAGTACATCGGCTACCTGCAGGACAACCACCTGGACGAGGAACGTTACGTCGCTGAGTTCTGGGGCCACATCGCCAAACCCGTGGCGCTGCTCTTGATGCTCATGCTCTCCTTGCCTTTCGTGTTCGGGCCCTTGCGTTCCTCCAGCACCGGACAGCGCATGCTGGTGGGGATGCTGATAGGTATCGGGTTCTACGTCTTCAACAGCATGTTCATGCAGAGCGGCGTGGTGTTCGGCCTCGACCCAGTCGCGACCGCCTGGCTTCCGACACTTCTGCTCGGCGCCATCAGTATCATTGCCGTTCGCAGGATCAAGTAGGCCGATTCGAGATTTCGGTGAAAGAGGGTGCCCGCTTGAGTTCGGTGCCCGAGAGACGGTCATGCCAGGTCTTCTTCTCCGGGTCCCACAGCGACCACCAGAAACCGAATCCCAGTGCCGCCCAGGACAGGTACGCCGCGAGGTAGCGGAGCAGGGCCTGTCTCCAATCGATGCGTTCGCCGCCTGCGGACGGCACCACCTTCAGCCGCCACGCCAGCATCCCCAGGGTCTGGCCGTTGCGCACCCAGAAGCCGCCGAAGAAGGCGAAGCCGATGGCCAAGAGATATATCTGATAGCCGAGCCGTGCCAGGGGATGTTCCGAGGTGATGGCGCCGTGGGAGATCGGCATGGCGAGCGCCGTGCCCACGAACCACAGGGCGGCCACCACCATGGCGTCATAGGATGCAGCCGCGAGCCGTCGCCACAGAGGCACGGGAGAGATATCGATGGGTGTATTCAAAGTGGCGCTCCCTGCGGGATTCGAACCCGCGTTTAAGCCTTGAGAGGGCTCCGTCCTAGGCCTCTAGACGAAGGGAGCGTCGGGCCGAAAGGGAGTGGTATTATACGGACGCGCCGGATTAGCTCAAGT
>DASYCJ010000121.1:0-3368 GCA_036500225.1 Gammaproteobacteria bacterium | reverse complement strand
TCCCCACCACCGCCTTGGGCGAGTACTACCGTGTGTACGTCGAGGATTTCTGGGCTGGGAACCATCCGGTCCCTGCTTTTGACCAGGTCGCCGACTCTGCTATGGCCTTCTTCGGCAAGGAGATCGCGGCGAACCGCTCCGAGCCCATCCAGTTTCAGACAGAGCGCGCCTGGCATGCGGGCACCACCCAGGGTCTGCTGCGCCTCTATACCGAGCGCACGCCCATGGAGCCCCTATTGAGTAACCTGGCCATGGGCGAGGACTACACCGCATATATACTGGAGTACGTCACCGCCGACCACGGCAAGGTGGCGGTGCTCTGGATGGAGTGGCCGGTGGGGTGCAAATACTGCACGCCGGTGCAGCCTGGGCCTGCCACCAACAGCGAAGATCCGCTGGATAAGGCAGTCGCTGCCAACGGCCGGGCCAGCGCCTTCATAGATTCGTTCCGCTATGGCAAAGACTAAGGGGAGCCTCAAGCGATGAGTAAATTGCCGAAACTCTTTGCCAACAACCGTGCCTGGGCTGAAGGCATCGTCAAAGACCAGCCTGACTTCTTCCAGAAGCTTGCTTCCCAGCAGAACCCCAAGTATCTATGGATCGGCTGCGCCGATAGCCGGGTACCGGCCAACGAGATCATCGGCCTCATGCCCGGTGAAGTATTCGTGCATCGCAACGTGGCAAACGTGGTGGTACATACCGACCTCAACTGCCTATCGGTGCTGCAATATGCGGTCGACGTCCTGAAGGTGGAGCACGTGATCGTCTGCGGCCACTATGGCTGCGGCGGCGTGCAAGCTGCCTACGGCGATGCTTCCTTAGGACTCATCGACAACTGGCTGCGCCACGTGAAAGACGTGGCGGAGAAATATGAATCTGATATCAGCATCCGCCCCACCCAGGAGACCCGCCTGGACCGGCTCTGCGAGCTCAACGTCATCGAGCAGGTGCTGCACGTGTGCCGCACCACCATCGTGCTGGATGCCTGGAAGCGTGGCCAGCCCCTGACGGTGCACGGCTGGGTCTACCGCCTGCAGAGCGGCATGTTGAAGGAGATCGGTGTGGTCATCAGCAGCCACAAGGAACTGGACGATTTCCTGGCCCAGAAGGTCATGCCGGGCGCCAGCTTCTGATCTGCCCGTCGGCGGCTGATCTCTCCAGGCACTTGAGTCCATGATCCAACCCCAAGCTATCACCCTCGAAGGCGCACACGTACGCCTGCTACCTCTGAATCCCGATCATCTGGACGGCCTCTGCGCGGTAGGCCTGGATGAGGAACTCTGGAAGTGGGTCCCTACTCGGGTGCTAGACCGGCAGGACATGAAAGCCTATATGGCTCTGGCGCTGGATGAACAGAAGCGTGGCGTGTCTGTGCCGTTCACCACCACCCTGAAAGATAGCGGGCAGATCGTCGGCTCTACCCGCTATGCCAATATCAGCGCCCGGGACGGACGTCTTGAGATCGGCTGGACCTGGATCGGCAAGGCCTGGCAGCGCAGCCCCGTGAACACTGAAGCCAAGTATTTGATGTTGCACCATGCCTTCGAGGTACTGGGTTGCACCCGCGTGGAACTCAAGACCGATGGCCTCAACGAGAAGTCACGTGCCGCCATCCTGCGCATCGGCGCCAAGCAGGAAGCGGTCTTGCGCAAGCACACGCTCACCTACAGCGGCCGGATCAGGGATACGGTGTACTTCAGTATCTTGGACACTGAGTGGCCGATGGTGAAGGCCGGTCTCGAAGCTAGATTCCGACGCCCATGAAAAAGCCCCGCAGTGCGCGCGCACTGCGGGGCTGATCAAGCTCACTTATTTATCGGTTGCCGCGATTGTCGTCGCCGCCGCTGCTGCGGCTGGGGCCACCACGGCTCTGGTTGTGATTGCGGCCCTGGCTGTTGCCTTGCCCGTGGCTACGCGAACCACCTGAACCGGAGCGGTGATGCCCGCCCTGGCGTGACTGGCCGCCGCCCTGATGGCGGCGCGGCGCGTGATTATGGGCCGGACGTGAGTCCGGCTCATGTAGCGGAGCCTGGCCTGGCTCGAAGCCCGGCACGATGGTCTGGGGGATCTCAGCACGCAACAGCCGCTCGATGTCACGTAGCAAGCTGCGCTCCGCACCTGCGACCAGCGAGATGGCCTCACCTGAGCTACCAGCACGGCCGGTACGGCCGATACGGTGCACGTAGTCTTCCGGCACGTTGGGCAATTCGTAGTTCACCACGTGCGGCAGCATGTCGATGTCCAGGCCGCGGGCGGCGATGTCGGTGGCCACCAACACGCGTACCCGGTTCTGCTTGAAGTCCGAGAGCGCGCGAGTGCGGGCACCCTGGCTCTTGTTGCCGTGGATGGCGGCGGAATGGATGCCGTCCTTGCCGAGCTGTTCCGCCAGGCGGTTGGCACCGTGTTTGGTACGGGTGAACACCAGCACCTGCTTCCAGTCGCCTTCGGTGATGAGCTTGGCCAAGAGCGAGCGTTTGCGGCTCTGGTCCACCGGGTAGACCCGCTGGCTGACGCGTTCAGCCGTGGAGTTGCGCGGCGCCACATCGATGGTCTCCGGATCCTTGAGGATGCCGGAGGCGAGCGAACGGATGTCGTCGGAGAAGGTGGCCGAGAACATGAGGTTCTGGCGTTGCTTGGGTAACAGCGTCAAGATGCGGCGGATGTCGCGGATGAAGCCCATGTCCAGCATGCGGTCCGCTTCGTCCAGCACCAGAATCTCGACCTTGGAGAGATCGATGGTGCGCTGCTGTACGTGATCGAGCAGGCGACCCGGGGTCGCGATCACGATGTCCACGCCGCGGCGCAGCTTGTCGATCTGGGGGTTGATGTTCACACCACCGAAGATCACCGCGCTCGAGAAGCGCAGGTGCTTGCCGTACACGGAGACGCTTTCCGCCACCTGGGCGGCGAGTTCACGGGTGGGGGTGAGGATCAGGGCACGCACCGGATGACGGTGGCCGCCGGCGGGGCCGATGGAAGTCTGGAGGCGCTGCAAGAGGGGCAGGGTGAAGCCTGCGGTCTTGCCGGTGCCCGTCTGGGCGGCGGCCTGCAGGTCGCGGCCGGAGAGCACCACGGGGATGGCGCGTGACTGCACCGGGGTGGGCTCGTCGTAGCCCTGTTCTTTGACAGCACGCAGCAATTCGGCCGAAAGGCCGAGAGAATCGAATGACATTTTTGCTCCTGGAGAAGCCTGCTGGCGCATCAAAGCGCACTGCCGGTCCAGGCAAGAATTTAGATTTGGACTGGATCGAGATACTTTAGAGGGTATGCCGAGACAGGTTTGGGTGGACTTGAGACCGGATCGCGCCACATCAAACTGGGGCCATTATAGCTTAGGCCCTGGCAAAAGCCCATAAACCCGGCCCAGG
>DASYCJ010000120.1:0-10894 GCA_036500225.1 Gammaproteobacteria bacterium | reverse complement strand
CCGACAACATCACCTTCAAGTCGGACCTGATGTACAGCCACCGCGATTCCTTCCAGCAGGCGGCGCCGGAACCCCTGTTCTTCGCCTCCACCAGCATCGCGCTGAACATCCCGGCCAACCAGAAGTACAACCCCTTCGGCTTCACGCTGGACGGCACCGGTGATGGCAATACCAACCTGGAGCTGCTTGGCCGCCGCATGGTGGAAAACGGCAACCGCATCTATCACGAGAAAGAGGACATGTTCCGCTACAGCGGCGGCCTCAATGGCTACTTCAACATGATGGGCGGCGAGTGGGACTGGGACGCGAGCTACATCTTCTCCAAGGACGATGAGATCGACACCAACGCCGGCCACTTCGACGTGAGCCACCTGCGCCTCGCGCTGGGCGACCCGGCCATCTGCGCGGCGGTGGCGGGCTGCGTGCCCTTGAACCTGTTCGCCGGCAAGGCCGGCATCACCAAGCAGATGCTGGACTACGTGGCCTACACGGCCCAGAACCAGTTCGAGAACAACGAGCGCGTGTACAACGCCGATATCAGCAACAGCAACATCGCCAACCTGCCGGGCGGCCCCATGGGCCTGGCGCTGGGCATCGAGAGCCTGGAACACGACGGCTTCTTCCTGCCGGACTCGGTGGCCCAGAACGGCTACGACAGCTTCAACCCGGGCCGGCCGGTGGAATCGACTTCGGGCCGCACCAGCGAGAAGTCGCTGTACGGCGAGTTGGACCTGCCGCTCCTCAGCGACATGCCCGGCATCAAGCTGCTGGACCTGGACGTCGCTGCCCGGCACACCAACTACGACACCTTCGGCGGCAACAACACTTACCGTTGGGGCCTGAAGTACCAGCCCAACAACGAGTGGCTGCTGCGTGCCAGTTGGTCGCAGGGCTTCCGCGCACCCAGCATCAACGACCTGTTCTCCGGCAACTCCAACCTGTCGGCGAACATCCAGGACCCTTGCGATGCACCGGCCAAGTCTCCGGTCTGCGCCGCCCAGGGCGTGCCGGCTAACTACACCCAGCCGAACGCGCAGATCAACACCCAGGAAGGCGGCAACTCGCACCTGCAGCCTGAGACCTCGGTGTCCCGCACCGTGGGCTTCGTCTACAGCCCGGACAACCTGGCCGGGTTCAACCTGAGTGCGGACTACTACAAGATCGAGGTGGACAACACCATCGAGCCGATCAGCGGCCAAGTGCTGATGGATGAGTGCTATACCGCGGTGGCGGCGGATTCCAACCCCGATGCCTGCGCCAAGATCAGCCGCAGCAAGGCCTTCGGCACGGTCTCCGGTGTCTCCGACCAGGTCGCCAACGTGGGTGAGACCCTCACCTCCGGCATCGACCTCAACGTCAGCTATGCCTTCCCCTCGACCTCGGTGGGCGACTTCAAGCTCAGCCTGGACGAGACCCATATCAAGAGCTACGTGGTGGACGGTACGGAATTGGCCGGCACCGAGCGCGGCGGCACCGTGTTCCCCTTCGGCGTGCCGAAGGATAAGTCGCGCGTGGCCTTGGATTGGACGGCGGGCAACTGGTCAGCGGAATATGACATCCGCTACATCGGTGCCGTGTACGAGCCCTGCTTGGCCGGCACGCAGCCGGCACCGGTTGGCACCGGGACCTGCAGCACGCCCGGCCCGGTCAACCCAGCGCAAAACAACTACAAGTACGCCACGAACCACGATGGCGCGGTCTTCTACCACGACATCCAGGGCAGCTATGCCATGGACTCGTGGGGCATGACTTTCACGGTCGGCATCCGCAACCTGTTCTCCAAGGAGCCGCCGATCTCGTCGGTCCAGGAGCTGAACAGCTTCGACCCGACCTTGTACGACGTGCCGGGCCGGTTCATGTACGGCCGTATCAGCTGGAAGTTCTGATCGCGGGGATCTAAAACAAGAATAGTGGGGTAGCTTGAGCCCCGCGGTCCGAAGGGATCGCGGGGTTTTTTTGATGCACATGGATGTGCGAACGTCGCGGGAGGTGAACCGCATGCGGCGAACGCTCGGTCAGGGACGACAGAGCTGGCGATACACCAGGGAAGATTGGGCTCGCACTCTAAACGTAACCAAATCTTTTCACGAACGGTCCCAACTCCGCCAACACCGGTTTAAGCTGCGTCTCGTATCTTCTCCAACGCTCTCTGGCGCGAGTATAGATCGGCTCAGCCACCTGCGAATAACTCGGGGTATTGATGCGCTTGGTCCTGGCAGTCTTCTGGAAATCCAACACCGCGGGTTGCCAGGGCAACTCCAGGAACTCCAACAGCCGCCGCGCCTCGGTCTCGGTATCCGCCACCACATCCTCGTAGCGCACCCGGTGCAGGCGCCCTTCCAAACGCTCTGCCGCCATCGCGCCAACACTCATCACCGCCGCGTAGTAGCGGGCAGTCTCCTCCAGGGAGAGGAAATGGCGCATGGCTTCGTTCAAGTCGAAGCTCTGCATGAAACAGGACAGCACTACGTCGCGGGGATCCCTTAGGGCGAACAGGAACTTGGCCGCGGGGAAGAGCCGCTGCATCAGCGGCAGGAAGACGCTGTTGAGCGGCAGCTTGTCCACGAACACCGCGTCAGCCCTACGGCCAGGCAGATATTCCGTCACCCGTTGCCAGTAAGCGCGGCGCCAGGATTCGAGTCCGACAGCATCCAAGCCCATGAAGGCTTGCAGGTCCGCATCGTCGAGCAGGTGAGCTTCCAACACGTCTTGCAGCGTGTCCCGCTCCTCCAGCACCGCGAGCCCGGTGTGTCCCGAGAGGATCTGGTCCAGCAGCGTGGTGCCGGAGCGGGGGAATCCCACCAGGAATACCGGTGCTGGCCCCGTCGCCGCGGGCACGTCTTTGAAAGCCGCATCCAGATACCGCGCCATGCGTGCAGCAGCGGCGAAACCGTATACGCCTTCATCGTCTGCCGGCCCTAAGGTCTCACGCAGCGCCGCTTTGGCGGCGAGGAACTGGAGCCAGGCTTGCTCGGGTTTCTCCAGGCGATCGTAGGCCCCGCCGAGTCGCCCGGCCGCGAGAGCACGGTTACGCGCCGAGAGCCGGCCCCGGGCCAGCAAAGCTTCCAGGCGGGAGACGGCCGGTTCCAATGCGCCAGCGCGGATATCCAGCTGCGCCGCCGTGAGGTTGGCTACCGGCTCCTCGGGCACGAGCTTCAAGGCCGCAGCATTCAACGCGGATGCTTCCTCGATGGCGCTGCGCTGTTCCAGTGCCGACGCAAGATAGGCCATGGCGCCGGCATGGCCGGGGGCGAGCCTTAGGGTGTCGCGGTAGGCCTGTTCAGCGCCGGCAACATCGCTGATTGTCTCGCTCAAGACCCCCAGGTTGAAACGCGATTCTGCGTGGCTTGGGTCCAACATCGCGGCGCGGGTGAAAGCGCTCAAGGCGCCGGTCACATCACCTGCAGCTTCGCAGGCGATACCGAAGTTATGCAGCAGGCGTGCATCGCCGGGTTTGCCGAGCGTGGCGGCGCGGATCAGTGCGGCGGCGCGACGCGCATCTCCAGCCTCCAGGAAGCACAGGCCTATGAGGTGTAGGGCATCCGGGTTGTCGGGCGAGAGCTTCAGCACCGCGGCCGCCCGATCGGCCGCGCTCTGGAGTTCACCACGGCCGAAAGCCTGGGAGGCCTCGCCCATGAGGCGATGGATCTCGGACCAGGGTGCGGGTGTGGGTTCGGCCACGGAGATTCCGGAAGTGATGACCGGCTATCTTACCGCGCGCCCATGTGCGTGTTTAAATGGCCTATGCAAGGGACTTGGGTGTTGCAATGCCGTGCCGGCTTCGAAGCCGAGTGCGTCGCAGAGAGTGGTGATGGCGCCACCATCGTGGATGAGGGCGTGGTGACGGCACCCGGTCCTGGCCGGCCGCTGCTGGAGCGCATCTTCGCCCGCCAGGCCTTCCGTGAAGTGGCCGCGCTAGAAGAACTGCCGGCGGGAGATCGCATCGATCCCATCCTCAAGGCTCTCGCCGACTATCCGGGACCCGTGAACGGCATCCTCATGGAACACCCGGATACGGATGCCGGCAAGGAACTGGCGAACTTCCTCAAGCGCTTCACCCCTGCCCTGACTTCGGCGCTGGCCAAGCGCGGCCTGCCGGTGTTCAAGAAGGCGCCGCGCCGCCTGCATCTCCTATTCATGGATTCCAAGCGCGTGCGCTTGGGCTTCTCCGCCGGTGACGAGGCGAGCTCGGTGGCGAACGGCATCCTGCGTCTGCGCTTGCCTCGGGAAGCGCCCAGCCGCTCCACCCTGAAGCTCGAGGAGGCGCTGCTTACCTTCCTTGACGAGACGGAACGGGAGACCGCACTCAAACCTGGGTTGAGAGCGGTGGATTTGGGCGCTGCCCCCGGCGGATGGGCATGGCAGATGGTGCAGCGCAGCATCCGCGTCATTGCCGTGGATAACGGCCCCATGCAACCTGCCTTGCTGGAATCGGGGCTGGTGGAACATCGGCGTGAGGATGGTTTCCGCTATCGGCCCGCCAAACCCGTGGACTGGCTGCTCTGTGACATGGTGGAGCAGCCGCAGCGTATCGCGACCCTGATGGGGGACTGGCTCATCGCCGGCCACTGCCGGCAGGCACTGTTCAACCTCAAACTGCCCATGAAGAAGCGCCACGCATCCCTGCGGGCCTGTTTGGACGGGCTGCGGGAACGACTGGACGAGGCGGGTCTGCGGCATCGTCTGCTCTGCAAGCAGCTCTATCACGACCGGGAAGAAGTGACCGCTTATATAGCCCTGCACTGACGCCATGAGGGTATTACAATCGGGCTCCCTTTTTGACAGGCATGGCCCCATGAGCGACGTCCTGGCGCGAGACTACCCGGCCCATCTCACGGCGGTACGACGCCACTTCGATGCGGCCATGCAGGCCGCCGGCTGCGACCAGGTGGCGATCTACGCCGGTGCGCTGCACTATCAGTTCCTGGACGACGCGCCCTACCCCTTCAAGATCAACCCGCAGTTCAAGTGGTGGCTGCCCCTCACCGAGGCCCACGATTCCTTCGTGGTGTACACCGCGGGCAAGAGACCCACGCTGATCTATTTCCAGCCGGACGACTACTGGCATGTGCCGCCGGCGCCGCCCGCTGGTTACTGGGTGGAACACTTCGACATCCGTGTCATCAAGCAAGCAGCGGATGCGAAGAAGGAATTGCCGGCCGCAGGCAAACGCCTGTTCATCGGTGAATGGCGCGAGGAGTTCGCGAGCTGGGGCTTCGCCGCGACGAACCCGGAAGCGCTGCTGAATCCGCTGCACTACGCCCGCGCCGCCAAGACCGCTTACGAACTGGAATGCATGCGCCGCGCCAGTGCCTCCGGCGTGCGCGGCCACATCGCTGCCGAGAAAGCCTTCCGCGCCGGCGCCTCCGAGTACGAGATCCACGACGCCTTCGTCATGGGCTCCGGTGAGCCGGACGACCAGCACGCCTATCACGCCATCGTAGCCCTGAACGAGCATGCCGCCACCCTGCACTACCAGTACTGGCAGCATGCCAAGCCCGCGGCACATCACTCCTTCCTCATCGACGCCGGCACCCAGTTCCACGGTTATGCCTCGGACATCACCCGCACCTATTCCGGGAAGGGTGACGAGTTCCAGGCGCTGATCGATGCGCTCGACGTGGAACAGCAGGCGCTGGCGACCCAGGTGAAACCCGGCGTGGACTTCAAGGCGCTGCACCTGGAGACCCATCACGCGGTGGCGCGTATCCTCGAGAAGTTCAACCTGATAAAGCTGCCCGCGGAAGCTATCGTGGACGCACGCATCACTTCTGCTTTCTTCCCGCACGGCTTGGGACATCTCTTAGGGCTACAGACCCACGATGTGGCGGGTTTCCAGGCCAGCCCCGCCGGCGGCACCATCCCGCGGCCGGACGGCCATCCCTTCCTGCGTGCCACCCGTGTATTGGAAGAAGGCTATGTGGTCACCATCGAGCCCGGCCTCTATTTCATCGATGCGTTGCTGTCGGAGCTCAAGGCCGGGCCTAACGGCAAGTACGTGGATTGGGCGCGGGTCGATGGCCTACGCAAGTTCGGCGGTATCCGCATCGAGGACAACGTGGTGGCCAAGGCCGCAGGCCCTGAGAATATGACCCGTGATGCATTTAGTTCGATCGCTTAAAACAACAACGACGATATAAAGAACCGGGGATAACGATTCAAAGGAGTATCCAGATGAAGCGTCTATTCGCAGGACTTCTATCTTTGGCCTTGCTCAGCGGCAGCGCCTTCGCAGCCGACGATGCGGCTCCCGCTGCTGGCAGCAAGGCGGCGGCACCAGCCGCCAAACCTATCCCCAAGGAAGACAAGTACGTCACGCATCACAGCGTGAGCATCGGCGGCAAGAGCATCGCCTACACCGCCACCTTCGGTAACCTGGTCATCAAGAACGACAAGGACGAGGCCGTGGGCAGCATGTCCTACGTGGCCTACGTGCAGGACGGCGTGAAGGATACGGATCACCGTCCCGTGACCTTCCTCTATAACGGCGGTCCCGGTTCCTCCTCCATCTGGCTGCACATGGGCGCCTTCGGGCCGATGCGCGTGGTGACCAGCGACGGCCAGGCCACTCCGCCGCCGCCCTATGACCTGGTGCAGAACCAGGAGAGTCTGCTGGACAAGAGTGACCTGGTGTTCATCGACGCCATGTCCACCGGCATGAGCCAGCCCGTGGGCAAGGCCGAAGGCAAGGACTTCTGGGGCGTGGACGAGGACGTGGATGCCTTCGGCCGCTTCATCCAGCGTTACTTGAGTCTCAACAACCGCTGGAACAGCCCCAAGTTCCTCCTGGGCGAGAGCTACGGCACCACCCGCTCCGCGTATCTGGTGGACTGGCTGCAGGGCAAAGGCGTCGCCATGAACGGCGTAATCCTGGTGTCCTCGGTGCTGAACTATGGCGACACCATGCCGGGCACGGACCTCGAGTACGTGAGCTATCTACCCTCCTATGCCGCCATCGCCTGGTACCACGACAAGCTGCCGAGCAAACCCGGTGACTTGAAGTCCTTCCTCATGGAAGTGCGCGCCTTCGCCCGCGGCGAATACGCGGATGCGCTCTACCAGGGCGACGCTCTCCCGGCTGCGGAATACCAGCAGGTGCTGGACAAGCTGCATAACTACACGGGCTTGAGCGAGACTTACCTGAAGCAGGTGAACTTGAGGATCAATGCCTCACGCTTCCGTGCCGAGTTGCTGCGGGACCAGGACCGCACCATGGGCCGCTACGATGCACGCTTCGAAGGCATCAACATGGACGATGCGGAGGAGACACCAGAATACGACGCTTCCGATACCGCCATCGGTGCCGCCTTCACCGCCGCCTTCAACCGTTACCTGCGCAACGACTTGGGGTATACGGGTGACGGCAGCTACCACGTGACGGGTTACGACGTGATCCGCAACTGGGACTTCAAGCATGAGTTGCCGGGACGCCCCGGCTTCCGTACGCCGCCGCTGCCGGATGTGGCCGCGAACCTGGGACAAGCCATGCGCGAGAACCCGCACCTGAGGGTGTTCTCCGCCAACGGCTGGTTCGATCTCGCCACGCCCTTCTTCAAGACCGAGTTCGACCTGCAGCAGATGGGCCTGCCGCCGGACCTGGCCAAGCACGTGGAGTTCGGCTACTACCCCTCGGGGCACATGATCTATCTCAATCCGGACTCCCATAAGGCCCTCAAAGCCGACCTGGACAAGTTCTATGACGAGGCCGGGAAACCCTAGAGGACCGGCGTATAGCCTGCTGAAAGACGCCCGCCGCAAGGCGGGCGTCGCTTTTTTGCCGGCCAAAAAAGCCTTAAGGCCCCGGAACATAGCTTCCGGTAGAGGGTCTCATATGGCTTAAGCCTTACCGGGCGGGGTACCCTCCCGGTTCCTTCGGATACGGGAGTCTTCCATGCAACGCCTGCTCGCGCTCCTCGCCCTCGCTCTGCCGCTGGGGTTCCTCGTCCCGGCTTACGCCGATGACGCCCCCGCCGCCAAAACCGCCGCTGCAGCGACGCCTGCTGCCGACGAGAAGCCGAAAGAGGACAGCGCGGTCAGCCACCACAGCCTCAGCATGGGTGGCGAGACCATCAAATACACCGCCACCGCCGGCACGCTCTTGATCCGCGACGACAAGGACGAGCCCACCGCGAGCATGTTCTACGTGGCCTACACCCGAGACGGGGCCGATCTAGGCAAACGTCCCGTGACCTTCCTCTATAACGGCGGTCCGGGCTCCGCCACTATCTGGCTGCATATGGGCTCGGTGGGTCCGAAGCGCGTGGTCACGGCCGATGCACAGTCTTCACCGAACGCGCCTTATTCGCTCATCGACAACCAGTACTCGCTCTTGGACAAGACCGACCTGGTGTTCATCGACGCCATCGGCACCGGCTACAGCCACGCGGTAAGCAAATCCAAGGACAAGGATTTTTGGGGCGTCGACCAGGATGGTAAGGCCTTCACCCAGTTCATCGAGCGCTACCTCTCCAAGGACGGCCGCTGGAACAGCCCCAAGTATCTGATGGGTGAAAGCTACGGTACCACCCGCTCGGCGCTGCTCTCCAACCTGCTGACCAACGACGGCGTGGCACTGAACGGCGTGATCCTGGTGTCCTCGATCCTGGATTTCGGTACCGAGAGCTTCAACGTGGGCAACGACCTGCCCTTCATCACCAACCTGCCGAGCTATGCGGCGGTGGCTTACTACCATGGCAAGCTCAACCCCAAGCCGACGGACTTCAAAGCTTTCATCCAGGAAGTACGCGACTTCGCCTTCGGCGAATACGCCGATGCCCTGATGAAGGGTGACAAGCTCGACGCGGCCACCCGCGCCGACGTACTGAAGAAGCTGTCCCAGTACAGCGGCCTGAGCGAGACCTACCTCGCCCAATCGCGACTTCGCATCTACCCGTTCCGCTTCATGAAGGAGTTGACGCGGGATGAGGGCCACATGGTGGGCCGGCTGGATTCGCGTTTCACGGGCATCGACTTGGACAACGCCGGCGAGGCCCCGAGCTTCGACCCTGCCAACGCCTACATCGCGGGCCCGTACAGCGCCGCCTTCCACAGCTACATGCAGGAGCAGCTGAACTACACCCCGGACCGGGTCTACAAGCTCAGCGCCGACGGCGCCGGCCGCGATTGGGACTGGAAGCACAACAACGGCTTCAACCCCTGGTGGCCGGGTTCCCTCGACGTGGCCGAGGACCTGCGCCAGGCCATGAGCCAGAACCCGCACCTCAAGGTGTTCGTGGCCAACGGCTGGTATGACCTGGCCACGCCCTTCGGCGCCAGCGAATACACATTCGATCACTTAGGCTTGGACCCCACCCTGCGCAGCAACGTGCAGTTCGGCTACTACGAGTCGGGTCACATGATCTACCTGCACGTGTCGGCACTGCAGGCCCTGAAGGCCGACCTCGCCAAATTCTACGACGCCACCGCAACGCGCTGAGCGTCGCGAAAATTAGGAGAGAACCATGAAGAAACTCGCACTGATCCTGATGCTCGGCCTGCTGGTCGCGATGCCAGCCTTCGCCGATGACGACGCAGATGCCAAGTCCGACGCGAAGACGATACCTATCCCCAAGGAGCTGAAGTCGGTGACGCACCACAGCATCAGCGTGGACGGCAAGAGCATGAGCTATGACGCCACCGCCGGCACCCTGCTCATCAAGGATGACAAGGACGGCAAAGACGAGGCCGTGGCCAGCATGTTCTACGTGGCCTACACCAGCGGCGACAGCAAGCGCCCGGTGACCTTCATCTTCAACGGCGGTCCCGGCTCCTCCAGCATGTGGCTGCACATGGGCTCCTTCGCACCGGTGCGGGTAATCACGCCGGACGCGGTCTCCACGCCTCCCTCGCCCTATAACCTGGCGCCCAACGCCTACACTCTCTTGGACAAGAGCGACCTGGTGTTCGTAGACGCCATCGGCACGGGCTTCAGCCGCATCGTCGGCAAGGGTGAAGGCAAGGATTTCTACGGCGTCGATCAGGACGTGTCAGCCTTCGGCCGCTTCATCCAACGCTACATCAGCCAGAACGATCGCTGGAACAGTCCCAAGTTCCTCCTGGGCGAGAGCTATGGCACCACCCGCGCCGCCGGCCTCTCAGCCTGGCTCGAGGGCAAGGGCATCGCCCTGAACGGCGTGGTGCTGGTGTCCTCCTGGCTCGATGCCTATGTGGACTACTTCGGCCCCAATTACGCCATCGACGAACCCTATGAGCTGTACCTGCCCACCATGGCGGCCACGGCTTGGTACCACAAGAAGGTCCCCAATCCGCCGACGGATGTGGCCACCTTCGTGCAGCAGGCGCGCGAGTTTGCGCTGGGTGAGTACGCGACCGCCTTGTCGAAGGGGGACACGCTCACGCCAGCAGAGCGCCAGGCAGTAGCAGCCAAACTCGCGGCCTTCACTGGACTCAGCACCGGCTACATCCTGGAAGCCAAGCTTCGCATCACGCCGGACCGCTTCCAGAAGAGCCTGCTCAGGGACGAAGCCCGGGTCACGGGCCGCCTGGACGCGCGTTATCTCGGCATCGACCACGATTCCGCTGGCGAGTCACCGGAGAGCGATCCCGCCTCCGACGCCTTCGGTCCGGCCTTCGTGGCGTCCTTCAACAACTATGTGCGCACCGATCTCAAGTTCGACACGGACATGACCTACCGGCCCACTTCCTATGACGTGGGCGGTGACTGGGATTGGAGTCATCGGGTGGACGGTAACAAAGCGCCGCTATTCGACGTGGCGGAAGACCTGCGTATCGCCATGACCCAGGACCCGCATATGCTGGTGTTCTCGGCCAACGGCTACTATGACTTTGCGACGCCGTTCTTCGAGACCGAGTACACCTTGCATCACATGGGCCTAGACGACTCGCTGCAGAAGAACCTGCGTTTCGGCTACTA
>DASYCJ010000119.1:0-11923 GCA_036500225.1 Gammaproteobacteria bacterium | reverse complement strand
GCGGTGCCCGGTGACGGATTGGGCCGTCAAGTACGGCGCGCCACAAGGCCACGCTTTCGATACCCACCTGTCCAAGCGTCACTCCGACTGGCTGTTCAATACCATCACGGCGCTGATGGCGCTCGGTCTGCTGCTCCTGGCGGCGCGCTGCCTGGGACTATTGCATCGGGTTCTGTAGAGAGGATGCGGGATCGTATCGTGCCGTCCCGAAGGGCCATGGGTTATGCTTGCGACCGATCTCCCTCGGATCGAGGGCAAGTGGACTTGCGCAGATGAGTAGTGGCGCGGCACAGATTCCAGGGCGGCTGGTGGCCGGTGGCGCGGTCAGGTTCCCAGCGGCCTCGGAACCGAAGTGGCCCGACAGATGTGTGGTCTGCGGCCTGCCCTGTGTCGAGAGATCGCGACTGCGCAGTCTCGTCACCGAGGGGGTGGCTCCGGGAAAAGGTGTCCGAGTCGTGAAAGGCACCGGAGAATTCATGATCCCCCTTCATCTCACCAACAGCTCCTGCGTCGCTGCGATGGAACAGCCCATCACCAGCCGGTCCATAGGCATCGCGGTACTGTTCAGCATCGGCTGCGGCGCCGTCATGGCCGTAACCTTCCATCCGGCATGGCCAAGCCCGTTTGCGATGTTTGCCATCTTCGGCGGCATCGCCGGGGTGCTCGCGACCGCGTATCTGAGGGTCAAATATCCGCCTTACCTCGTCATCTGGGACGGGACCAGCTGGGACACCGGCCGCGCTGAATACGAGGCTTATTTCAGGGACGAGGCCTGCGCTGCGGCCTTCGCCGACCTGAATCGCGACATCCTGCGGCCCTGGACCCGGCCGAGATGGCTGGACCCGCTGCTCAGATGGCGTTGAAGGATATGCAGAACGATGCCGACTTGGCGGCCGAAGGCAGCGTCATGTTCAGTGTCGCCGCCAGGTTGCCCCAGTGGCCGCCCAACTGCGTGGTCTGCGGTCAGGCTTGCAGCGAGACCGCCGAGCTTTGGAGCGTCGCCGAGGCTGATGCCGGTACGCGCTTCGCCCACGACATCCGCGGCATCCGCAGCTTCCAGGTGCCGGTGCACGCCACCGTCAAGGATTGCCGCGCGAAGCTCCTGCGTCCCATGCCGCTCTGGGCACGCCTGGCTTACGTACTATTCGGCTCAGCCGTCGGTGCGTACATGGGCTACATCGCCAAGCCCGACTGGGGTGACCGCATGGCGGCCTTCACCATCTTCGGCGCCCTCGCCGGCAGTGTAGGCTGGGGTGTCGCGAAGATCGGCCTCAGTCCAGCCTTGGCCATCCGTGAGTTGGGCGGCGCGGATTACATCGCGGACTTCAGGGATCAGGCCCATGCGCAGCGCTTCGCCGAACTTAACCGGGACATGGTCATGCCCATTCGGCGGCCGAGCTGGGATATAGATATCTTCCCCAAGCGTAAGGGCCAGCGATGAAACTCTACTATTCCCACAACCTGAATCCACGCGTCGCGGTCGCCGTCGCGCGCTATCTCGAGTCGCCGCTGGAATACATCCGCGCGCGTCCCTTCCATCCGGCGCAGATCGAGGAGTTCCGCAAGCTCAATCCCAACACCCGCGTACCGGTGCTGACGGAAGGAGACAAGAGTCTGTGGGAGACGGATGCCATCGCCTGCCGCCTCTCGGAACTGGCAGGCTCGGACTTCTGGCGCAGGGGCAGCGACATGCCGGAGATGATCAAGTGGATCAGCTGGGGTACTCACCATCTCAGCCGCGCCGCCGACCCCCTGTACTTCGAGCGCGTGGTGATACCTCAGTTCCCAGCGCAGATGAGGCCACCCGCGAAAGACCCGGCCGAGTTGGAAGCGTCCCTGTCGGAGTTCAAAGGTTTCGCCGCGACCCTGGACGCTTATCTGAAAGGCCGGGAATGGCTGCTGGACAGCGGCATCTCCTACGCAGATTTCCGCGTCGCTACTTCCTTGCCCTTCGCCGACCAGGCCGGCTTGCCGATCCGGGATTTTCCGAACGTCCTGCGCTGGCATGAGCAGCTCCTGCGTCTTCCCGCCTGGCGGGATCCCTTCGTCGGGCTGTAAGTCCTGGCAGCCCCTCTATCTGAGGGGGAGGCTATCCAGCGAATCTGCCTTGTGATGCAATCATCCCTGTCGCGCAGGCTGTAATAAAATTGCCATCGAATTCGGTAGCTGTACAGTTAAATGAGCGGCGGAGAAAGGGAGATCAGCATGAGATTATTAGGGGCCTTGTCTTTGTTTTTCTGTCTTTGCGCCTCTGCCGTGATGGCGGATGACCTGTACAAGTGGGTGGATGCGGATGGCCAGGTGCATTACTCCCAGACACCGCCGCCCACGACTGCGGTGAAGGCCAACGCCGTGGCCGTGACGCCGAAACCGGCGGACCCGGCTGCAGTGCAGCATTCCCAGGACCTGCAGCAACGGCAGAACGCCCAAGTGCGATCGAATGCCTGGATGGATCAGCAGCGGCACTCTGCGAACCAATACCAATATATGTACGGATCGAACCCCAGCGGCAAGCACAAGGGGGCGAACTGCGACAACTTGAGGCAGCAGCTCAACAACATACAGGGCAGCCATTGGTATAAGACTGATATCGATCGCGACAAGGCGGCGCAGCGGGTACAGGATCAGATCAACGCCCACTGCTGATAGTCAAAGCGCGGGCAGATGAAACCGAGGCATGGAGGGCTTAGTCCTTCCATGCCTTTTCAGTCTTGGATCAGGCTGCGGTTTCAGCCTCGGGTGCCTGCCCCATGCGCCGCAACCAGCGGAAATGGGATGCCACGGCGGAACCGAAACTGGGGTTCACGTTATAGGGCACGCCGAATTCCCGGCAGGTCTGTTCCACGACGCCCGCGATCAGCGGGTAGTTCACGTGGCTCAAGGTCGGGAAGAGATGGTGTTCGATCTGGAAGTTGAGGCCGCCCACCAGCCAGGACACGAGCCGGTCATCCTGGGCGAAATCCACGGTGGCAGCCACCTGATGCACGGCCCAGGCATCCGCCATGCGCGTGCCGCAGGGGCCGGGCGCGGTGAAGCGCGCTTCTTCGACCGTGTGGGCGAGTTGGAACACGGTGCTCAAGACCACACCCGTCACCGCCACGGTGACCGCGTAAAAGATCGCTACTTCCCAGAAGGGATGCAGCAAGAGCGGGATGCCGAAGGCCAGGCTCAGGAACAGCAGTTTGCCGCCGATGAATATGGCCAGCTCCCAGCCTCGCGGGCGCGGGAAAGCGTTCGCCGCCATGCGGCCACTGATCACGTCGCGGTAGTCGTCGTAGAAATGCCATTTCATGACCATCACGCCGTACAGCGGCCAGAGATACCACTGCTGCCAGCGATAGATGCCGTGATGGGGCTGGTCCGTGCAGAGTCGGCCGAAGACACCGAGTTCGATGTCCGTGTCATGGCCGTGCACATTGGCGTACATGTGATGGAACACCGCGTGCTTCCAGCGCCACACGTAGGAGCTGCCGCCCACCATGTCCAGGGTCATGGCCATGAGCTTGTTGACCCAGGCATGATCCGAGTAAGCCCGGTGGCCGCCGTCGTGCTGGATGTTGAAACCGATCTGGGCCGTAGCGAAACCCAGCAACAAGGCCAGCGGCAGGGCCTGCCACCAGCTGTTAGCCACGAACACTAAAAGTAGATAAGTGAGAGCGAAGACACCGAGCACGGCAGCCGTCTTGAGATACATCGCCAAGCAATCGCGTTCGCGGATGTGCTGATCCTTGATCAGCGCGGTCACGCGGCGGCGTAACTCGCGGTGGAAGCCCGCATCGGCGGCGAACTTCAAGCGGCCGTCATCGGCTTCCAATCCATGTCGGGAACTGAGAGACACTGTCTCTTGCATGTGGATCATCGGCTCCCCGCGCGGTTACAGATAGGCGTGATTACGACGCGGGCTTCACAAGGACTCAAGTCTCCCAAGACTCAGTCCAGGACTTCCTCGTCTCCCCCGTCTTAAGCTTATGGGGAACCGGGCGTCGAAACCGCTCCAGGGGGCGAAAATTTACGGCCACGGACCTGCGCCGCATGACACATCCAGGCGTTTCGCGGCTATTTCCCGGCAGATTCGGCACACCCCTATATATAGGCGTACACTGCCAAGACGCTCTATTCATGCCGCGCGACCGAATCTTGGTCGCGTGAGCCGCCTTCAGCAGTAAGGACCGGTCTCATGTCTCTCGATCTCAAGTTCACTCAGACAGGCAAATACCTCATCGCCGCCGGCGGCGAGCAGATAGAAGGGCGCGATTCATTCCGTCCCATCCTCTACATCGGCATCGTGGGTGATAAGGACTGGGCAGTCCGCTATCCCGTGGAAGGCAAGTTCGCCAAAGTCGACGATGCCGCCTCTGCGGCGCTGCACTACGCCATCCAGATCATCACCCGTCAGGTGAAGAACATCCCGCGTCCCGGCGAGCCCGGTACCACGAGCGTGTCCCTGTCCGGTTGATGGATCGAGGGCTAAGCCCGCTTCGACTTCTATACATAGAGTCTGCCGATCTGGTCCAGAGCCGCTTCGAGGTTCTGGTACCTCCCGTCCGTGACATCGCTCTGTATATTCCCCGCCATGAATATCATGCAAAGCCCCGTGCTGCGCGGCCGGCTGGTGCGCCTCGAGCCCCTCGAACGTCGTCACGTGGACGGCCTCATGGCTGCTGCTGAACAGGGGGATGCGCGGGACGATCCCACTCTATATAAGTGGACCATCGTGCCGCAGGGCAGGGCCGAGACATCGGACTACGTGGAGACGGCGCTCGCCATGCAGGCAGCCGGCACGGCGGTGCCCTATGCCACAGTGCGTCAGTCGGACGGAGCCGTGATCGGCTGCACCCGCTTCTTCGAATTCGCTTTCTGGGACTGGCCGCAAGATCATCCGCGTCGCGGCACAGGGCAGCCGGATGTAGGTGAGATCGGCTATACCTGGCTCAGCGCCAAGGCGATCCGCAGCGGCATCAATACCGAGGCCAAGCTGCTCATGTTGACCCGGGCCTTCGAGGCCTGGGGCATGCTGCGCATCTGTCTCCAGACCCATGGGAAGAACGAGCGTTCGCAGGCCGCCATCCTGCGTCTCGGTGCCAGGTTCGAAGGCATCATCCGCGCCAGCAAACTTGCGCCGGACAACACGCCCCGGGATTCGGCGCGTTACTCCGTCGTCGCGGCGGAATGGCCGGCCGTGAAGGCGCGGTTGCAGGGCTATCTGCAGAAGCACGGCGCAGTCTGACCCACAGGGTAGGGCCCCGTTCCGGCGGCCACATACGACAGATATTTCATCGACGAAATAGTTTGGTCTGGGCGTGGGAAGCCCCGGCCTGCATGGGACTCTTGCTTCGGGCTCGGGTATTATGTCTAATCTTCACGCCCCTAGATCTAAGCCGACCCGGAGGTCTCCAAAGATGTCCAACATGGAAGTCACTCAGGAAAGGATGCGCCCGGTATATATAGACCGCCGTTGGGTGGCGGAGATGCCGGAAGAGGAATGGAATTTCATCGTCTCCTACGTCAGCACCAACGGTGCCATCTGGCAGGCGCAGTTACAGAACGCCCTGCGCGTAATGATGCGCCTCATGGGTTTCGGCTTCCTCAGCGTGCCGATCGGCATCTTCTGGACCGCGGCCATGCTGGGCTGGATGGGCAAGCCCATCACCGTTGGCGGCTTCGAGGGGCACGTGGGCGCGTTGCTCAACCAGCCGACGTTGCTGGCGGCGGCCGTGGCGCTCGGCGTGGGTTCTATGATGGCGCTCGGCCTGAAACTGGGCTATGTGAATTACTTCGCCAAGGCGCGCAGCGCCCTGGTCAAGGAACACCTGGGGCTCGATGAGCCCGGCCAGTGCAGCGTCCGCTGACCCGGGCGGAGTCCACTCTCCATATCCGTTGAGCTAGACTGGCGTCGCAGCCGGGGGAGCGGGTATGCCTGGGAACAAGGCCAAACAGACCAGAAGCAGCGTCGACGGACTCACATCGTCCGCCCTCGGTGCTTTGGCCGTGCTCCTGGCAGCGTCCTCCACCGCCAGCCTGGCGGATCCCACGCCCACTCCGAACACCGAGCAGCGGCACTTCATCAACGACTGCGCCGTCATGTCCCAGGCGGTGCTGGTGTTCGCCAAGGCCCGCGACCAGGGCATGGCCAAGATGGACGCCTTCACCTACGTGACCCGCGGCCAGACCAAGTACGACCCGGGCTCGCAGGTGGATCAGACCCTGCAGTGGGCCTTCGATCATGAGGATGAAGACCCCACCACTGCAGCAGCCCACTTCCACGGACATTGCACTCTCGACGCCTGGGAAGTCCTGACGCCCATCGCGGAGCAGGAACTCACCACCGCGGTGCAGGCTTGCGAACACGATCATGCAGGGAAACCCGATCAGATCCGCAGCTGCATAGATACCAAGGCCACGGCCATGGTGGCTTCGGCCAATGCGCTCAACAACACGCCGGAGGCTACGGACGTCGCGGTCGCGCCGCCACCGGAACCGCAACGGCCCCTATCCACCATGGCGCCGCCCCAGCCCAAAGCTGTCGCGCCGGTGGGCGCGCCGTCACCGGCGGAAGTGGAACCCGCGCCTGAACCGACGCGGCTTGCTCTCGCGTCGCCGCCCGCCACGCAAGAGCAGAAGCTCGCCATCGCCTCGGTGCCCGCAGCTACGCCGGTCGCACCGGTCCCGGCGCCAGAGTTCACACCCGAACCCACCAACGTAGCTCTCCCGCAGCCGGCAGAAGTACAGGTACCCACAGTCGCCATGGCCACGGCGCCCGCAGGTACGTCGATCGCACCGGTCCCGGCACCGCAGTTCACCCCGGAAGCCACCGAGCTGGCGCTCGCACCGCCGCCGGAAGTGCAGGTGCCGACGGTCGCCATGAGTACCGTGCCCGCGAGCAACGCAGTCACGCCGGTCCCCGCGCCGCAATTCACGCCAGAGCCGACCGAAGTCGCCTTGGCACCACCGCCGGAAGTGCAGGTGCCCACGGTCGCCGCGACCGCGGTGCCGACAGAGACGCCCATCGCGTCGGTCCCGGCACCGCAGTTCACCCCCGAACCGACCGAGGTGGCAGTGGCACCGCCGCCGGTGCTGCCGCTCCCGGCCGCAGCGCCCGCAGCCGTCGCATCCGCGCCGGTCCCGGTGCAGCAAGTAGCTGCGGTGGCGCCGCCTCCGGCCTCGGCTCCTACGCCTGCATCTTCAGCGACCGTGCCGCAACTCGCCGTGTCGAGCTCCATGCCCGCGAGCCTCGCTGGCATCGGCAAACTCAGCATCGGCATGTCCATGGATGACGCCGCCAAGGCTATGCATTCCTACGGCCAGGACGACACCGACCAATACGGCAATCCGGCCCGCACCTTCCTCATCAGCGATGGCCACGGCTACATCGAACTCACCACCGAAGCGGGCAAACCGGACGTGGTGTATGGCATCGAATACCACGGCGGCGCGGATGCCAAGGTGGCGCCGATCCTGGGCGTGCACCTCGGTGACGGCGCGGCGCAGGTACTGACTCAAGTGGGCCAGCCCACCAACCGCAGCCAGGTATTGGATGAGCGCACGCTCTGGAGTTATGCGGGGCGCAACTATTCCTTCGAGCTGAGTTCCGGCGGCGATCTCATCACCATCCGCATCGCGGGCTACGACGGACTCCCTCTGACTGCAGACGGCACCCAGACCGCATCCCTGCCTTGATACGGCTCGCTAGCACCCGCCACATCGCATCGCTGGATCAATACAGCGAGATTTCGACAGATTATTCCCGTTTGATTTAACACCTGAGGGTTTTCTCTCGAGGTATGTGCGGCGCTGCACAGACATCTTTGTGTCTATGTATCAAATTGAAACTCCCCCAATGAGTACTGGCGGCTGCAGCCCGGACGCACCGCCCAGCTTATGTTTACCAGGAGAATAAAGATGAAAAGAGCAAAAGGTATATCAGTATTCACCCAGTTGATGCTTGCGGGCGTCGCCGTGTTCGCACTCGGCATCGCCGGCGCCTACGCAGATGACGCCTCTACGCCCACCGCCCATAGCGATAGCGTCGGCGCCGCCATCAGCGACACCGACATCACCGCCAAGGTCAAGGTGAAACTCGCCGATCAGAAGGGCCTGAAGGGCTCGGATATCAGCGTCACCACCACCAACGGCGTCGTGACCCTCAGCGGTTCGGCCGCCAGTTCCTCCGCCAAATCCGAAGCCGAAAGACTCACCAAGCAGGTGAAGGGCGTGAAGGACGTGGACGACGAACTCAAGACCGAGTCCAGCAGCAAGTTGGGTTCGGACACCAAGGACGTGGCCAACGATACCAAGCATGATGTCTCCGACAGCTGGATCACCACCAAGGTGAAATCCGAGTTCCTGGCGGACAGCGTCACCAAGAGCTTCGACATCAAGGTGGTGACCACCAACGGTGTGGTGGTGCTCTCCGGCACCTTGCCGAACAAGGACGCAGTAGCTCATGCCAAGGACGTCGCCGAGAAAGTGAAAGGCGTAAAGAGCGTGAACACGGACGACCTCAAGTCCAGCTGAGCGCGCGCCCCCTTTTATAGTGAGGTGGATCATGAATAAAGACACCGTCAAAGGTGATTGGAAGCAGCTCGCAGGCTCGTTGAAACACAGTTGGGGCAAGCTCACGGATGATGATCTGTTGCGCGCCAAGGGCGACGGCGAGTATCTGGTGGGCAGGCTGCAGGAGTACTACGCTCTCTCCAAGGAGAAAGCCCAGGCGGGCTTGCGTGAACTCGGCTATGAGTTGCGCGGCACGGAACGCCGTGTCGGCAGCGAACGCCGCAACCGTGACGACGAGGAGCCTACCCAGCGTTCCGCCGATCGTTAGAAGGCTTTAACGGCCCGAAGCCGCTGCGCCGCAAGGCCCGGCGGCTTCTTTTTGGCCCGTGGAAAGGTTCTAGTAATATGGGAGGCGGACCGATATGGAAAGGGGCGAGGCATGCGCGGAAGAAACACGAGCCATCGTCGGCGGGTTGGCGCAGTCCTGCTCGTGGGCCTTCTGGTCTCTTCTCCTGTCTATGCCCGCGGCGGCGCCGATATCCTCGCCGAGATATTCCTGCGCGTGCTCCTGGAAGGCATGGCCCGCGGTATCGCACCGCCTCCACCTGCGCCCGTCCCGGCCCCGGTACCAGTGGTAGGAGCAGCGATCGTGCCGCTGGTCATCCCGGACCCCGATGCCAAGGTCAGGCCTGATCCCAGCTTGCGTCTCAAGGACCAGGAACTGGGTTACTACCCGCCGGAACAAGCCCCCACGTTCCGGGTGCGTGACTTCACCCGCACCTTCTACACCATGGTGGGCGGTTCAGCTAAAGATGCGAGCCAGCTGCTGGAGCAGGACGGCATCGATGATCCCGCGGTCACCGTGAGCGACGATCTGACGGCCATCATCGCGCGTCACTATGACGGCCACGATGTGGGGCTGGTGCAAGAGCCCACCGCAGGTACCGAGACGGCGCCTGCTGCCGCCATGGCAGACCCGGGGGCGCCCTTGGGCTCGGGCTTCGCCTTGCAGGTGAACACCACCCACTGGGAATTGAAGTCCGTGTCCGCCAATCCGTTGCACATCATGTACGGCGTCAACCACTACGGCATCTATTACGACGCCCACTTCCGGCTCATGGATCGCCGCGATGGCAGCATCCTGGCAGAGGGCGATTGCAGCACGGGGCCGGCCGCCACCGATCCCGCTCCCACTTACGATGAAGCGATGGCCGATGGCGGCAAGCAATTGTCCGGCATGATGCAGTCGGCGGCCCATGAGTGCGCGCGTTCCATGGCCAAGGAATATCTCGGCATCAACCTCCCGTCGCCCGCACCCGCCACGCAATAGTCCTGCTGCTAGGATAGGGCCTCTCTCCTGAAGGGATGCTCCGCATGTCCGCGCCGAAGCTCCCCCGCGATCCGGGCATCGATCTCTTGCGCGGCCTCTCTATCCTGCTGGTGATCTTCAACCACATCGGCCTGCGCATCCCCTTGAAGAAGAGCGCACTTGCCGCATGGCTGCCTGCATGGGCGCCGGGCGCGCTCAACTTCAACGGCTATGAAGCGGTGTTCGTGTTCTTCGTGATCTCGGGTTTCCTCATCGCCGGCAACGTGCAGGCGCGTTGGGGCGGGCTCGGGCAAGTGCAGTTGCGCGGTTTCTACGCGCGACGTTTCGCGCGCATCGTGCCCTGCCTGTTGTTGCTGGTGCTGGTATTGAGCCTGCTGCATCTCCTGGGGTTCGAGGATTATTTGATCCATCGGCCTGGCCAGTCCTTACTGGGCGCCGTGAGTGCGGCCTTCGGTCTGTATCTCAACTGGTATGAAGGCTACACCGGCTATCTGCCGGGTAACTGGGATGTGCTCTGGTCCCTGTCCATCGAAGAAGTCTTCTATATAGGTTTCCCGCTGGCGTGCCTCTTGACCCGGCGCTTGTGGGTGCTGGTGCCTTGCCTGGTGGCACTCGCTATCTCGTTGCCGCTCAACCATGCATCGGCTGCGGGCAACGAGATCTGGCAGGAAAAGGCTTATCTACCTGGCATGGCCGGCATCAGCACGGGTGTGCTGGCAGCACTGGTGGCCGCGCGCTGCCCGTCGCCGCGGCGCAGCTTCAGCGTGGCGCTCGGCGGGGCAGGCGCGACGGGGCTCATCGCGGTGCTGACCATGGGATGGATCCTCTGGACCACCCTGTACGACAGCTATCTCTTGCTGCTCACCTTCTCGGTGGCCTGCCTCCTAGTGAGCTTGCGCTGGGACGGCTGGCGCTGGCCGCTGCCGGGTCTCGGCTGGCTGCGTGCCAAGGGGCGCCTGAGTTATGAGATCTATCTCACCCACATGTTCGTGGTGTATGGCGCGGTACGCTTATATAAGGCGTGGGGCGCCGATGCCGCGCTGGGCTATCTCTGGTATCCGCCCATCGTCGCGGTCTGCTGGTTCCTGGGATGGGTGGTGGCGCGGTACATATCAGCCCCGGCAGACCAGACCTTGCGTGGGTTGTTTCTGCGGGATCGGGAGGCTGAGCCTCGGGAGCCACGCACCGATACGGTCTAGAATGGCGCGGACTTCCAGGAGCCCTTCATGCGTACGCCCATATACCAGGTCGATGCCTTCACCACGCGGCGTTTCGCCGGCAATCCGGCTGCAGTGATGCTGTTCCAGAGTTTCCCCGCCGATGCGGTGATGCAGACGCTCGCCATGGAGAACAACCTGGCGGAGACCGCATTCCTGGTGAAGGAGGGGGAAGACTATCGCCTGCGTTGGTTCACGCCGCAGGTGGAAGTGCCGCTCTGCGGCCACGGCACCCTCTCCAGCGCCGCCGTGGTGCTGGAACGGCTGGAACCCAAGCGCGAGCAAGTGGTGTTCCACACTAAGAGCGGCGCGCTCACGGTGAAGCGCGCAGGGACCGGTTACGTGATGGATTTCCCGGCGCGGCCGTCTGAACAATGCGAAGCGCCCCAGGGGCTGGCTGGTGCGCTTGGAGCCGCGTTGAAGGAAGTTTGGGTGAACAGCTTCAACTACATGGCGGTGTTGGACAGCGCTAAGACCCTGCGCGGGCTTAAGCCCGACATCACCGCGGTGGCGCGCATCGACCGGCCGGGCATCATCGTCACCGCCATGGGCGATGAGAGCTATGACTTCGTGAGTCGCTACTTCGCGCCGCAGAAAGGTATCCCGGAGGATCCTGTCACCGGCGCTGCCCACTGCATGCTCACCCCGTACTGGGCCAAGCGCCTCGGCAAGACCTCCTTCCGTGCGTATCAAGCCTCTCCACGAGGCGGCGAAGTGCTGTGCCGGCTGGTAGGTGACCGGATCGAGCTGGAAGGAAGTTGCATCTTCTATATGGAAGGGGCGGCAGAGACCTGATCCGGCCCCCTACCAGGCTTCACCGTCGGCAACATGACCCTGAACATGGGGAGCGGATCGCTCGGCCTGTTCGGCGAGCGCGCCGCTC
>DASYCJ010000118.1:0-92358 GCA_036500225.1 Gammaproteobacteria bacterium | reverse complement strand
TTCAAGACTTTCTTTCCGTTCCATCTGAGCCAGGCTGTCTGACGTGCTGTCGCCGACTGTGCCGCCAGGCGCGCCGGATAGTCCGGTCCGTCACCGCTGCGAATCGCATAGCGGCCCAGCACCTGGCAACCGTCGACGCTGCGTGTGCGGGTCTCAGGCTCCGAGGTAAACAAAGTGGTGATCCCGGCTTCAGCGGCGGTCTCCGCCACCTGCCGTGAGTAATAGCCGCTGGGGACGGATGCTGAGTACACCTTTGTGCCGAGGATGTCCTGCAGGGCCTGGATGCTGTCACGCCACTCATGCAGCATCTGGTCGCGGCTGCAGGCCGAGAAACGAGCCGGATGGCTGACAGAATGGCTGCCGATCACGTGTCCGCGGGCCTGCAATTCACGCAATTGGTCCTTGTGCAGGAACCCACGCTGGCCAATCCAGGCGGTGGTCACGAAGCAGTGGCCGTGCCAGCCGCGCCCTTCCAGGAGCCCCGCCACCGCCGTTAAATAGGAGAGACCGCCGTCATCGACAGTGAAGGCGACCGAAGACGAGGCCGGGCTGGTTTGAGGAGCACCGAGCAATACCGGCGGCGACTGCAATACCGCAGCGAGCCTATTCATCTGCTCGGCGAATAGTGCCAGCGGCAACTTGTAACGGGCAGCGCCCTCCCCTTCGAAACCGCTCTCGGAGGGATCTGATACATAGATGTCATGGAACAACAATGAGATGAGCCGGCTCATCGGGCCGCCTCTTGCCGCGCAACATGCTTCCAACGCAGGTAGGCGCTCAGCCAGGGTTGGCCCCAGGTGGCGGACTTGCGTTCGTGTGCGGGCAGCGGCTCCAATATCCCGCGCCAGGCAGCTTTCAGTTTCTCGGCGATGGCATCCAGGTTCTCGGTGACCACCCGGTATTGCATGACCGTGTGGGATTCCTGCAGTTCGTCATAGCCGTAGCTCGACTGGAGCAGCATGGGACCCGTGTCCACGCCCGGATCGACCCGCAGCAGAGTCATGCCGACCCGCTCCTTGTCGCGGTTCACCAAGGCCCAGAAGCAACCATGAGCATTGCGGTACTCGGGACAGATGCCGGGATGCAATACGTAGGTGCCGTGGCTCGGCAGAGTGAAGACTTCCTGCTTCAAGATCGTCTTGCAGCGGGCCAGCATCATGTGAGGCTTGAGCCAATGCAGGAAGGCTTTCACTGCCTTACTGTTGGGGTCGGTGGTGACCAGGGTCATGACGCCGGAAGGATCGGCGGGATAACGCTCACGCAGACGTTGGATCTCGGCTTCCATCCAGGCATGGTCGCGACGAGCCCATACCAGACGGTAATAGACGCGGAATGCCAGCACGTCCAGGAAACGCAACCAGCCCACCCGCTGCAGTTCACGGCGTATGCGTTGGCGCGTGCGGTCTCGCTGCTCGCGGATCTTGATGACCCCCACCAGGTCCATGCTGGTGGCGATCCAGGCGCTCAAGCCTTCCAGATCGATACGGTCGCCCTCGTGGCACATGAGCACCACGCGCGGCACCCCGGCACGATGCAGACTAGCCACGAGCCGACTCGCAATAGCTGCCGAATTCCCTGGCCACTTTCGGCCAGGCATAGCGTTCATGGGTGAGGCGCTGACCAGCTTCGCCGAGGGCATGACGGCGCGCCGGGTCCCGCAAGAGCGACACCACGGCGGAGGCGAAGGCTTCCGGATCGTCAGCCTTGAGGTAGTGTTCGCCGGGGGCCAGAGGCAGTCCTTCCACGCCGACACCGGTGGAGACCACGGCCTTGCCCATGGATAGGGCTTCAAACACCTTGAGGCGGGTGCCACCACCGATGCGCAGCGGCACCACATACACCGCCGCCGCATCTATATAAGGGCGCACGTCATCAACGGTGCCGGTGACCCGCACGCCGGCCTGCTCGGCACTGCGACGCAGGCCACCACTGGGATTGCGACCCACCACCGTGAGTGTGGCTCGCGGCATCTCGCGGTGTATATGAGGGAGGATGTCGTCGATGAAATGGCGGATGGCGTCCTCGTTGGGATGCCAATCCATGGAGCCGGTGAACACCAGCTCGGCGGAGTCTTCCTCAGCACCGTTAGCCTTGAAGTAATCCACATCCACGCCGGTGGACACGTCATGGATCACGGCGCCGCCCGCATCGGCCATAAGCATGTCCCGGTCCTGGGGCGAGACTGCCACGGTCAGGCGTGCCTGCCGGCAGATCTTGGCTTCGTAACGGCGGGTCTTGCGCCATTCGATGCCGAGCAGTATCCGGCGCAGGAGACCCTTCTGGGCCCGCGCGAGACGCTTCAATATCTGGTATTCGACGTTATGGGCGAAGAACACCACCGGTACGGCGGTGTCGAAGGGTACGTTGGGAGCGGCGACCGCGAAGTCAGCGATGCAGAGGTCTACTTCGCCGGCCTTGAGACGGCGTTCTACCTCGCGACGCAGAGCCGGGACACGGTGCTTGTAGATGTCGACCGGCATGGCGCTGAACCAGGAACGGGCCACCATCAACGGGAAACGCGGATCTCGGAACTTAGGCGCGGCGAAGGGAAAGGAATCCACCCGGCTGCAATGCCCGAGCTGACGCTTGAGCTCAGCGGGATCTTCACCCGGCAGGTGGGTGGTGAGCACGCTCACCTCATGCTCCCGGGCAAGCTCCGAGAGTATGTTGAGGCTGCGCAGCCGACCACCGGTATTGGGCGGCCACAAGCCACCGACTTTCACCCACAATATTCGCATTGGCGTCCGATGCCCCGAATGAGTCCATCAATACGCGGAGGGAAACCCCCGAGTTCCTTAACGCTCACTCTCGCATCCGACCCTCAATGGCGGTATCCGGTGATACCCGGAATCCTCCGGTGAAGAAACCTCATTCAGGCAGCGAGTGAACCCAATTCCGATCTGAACAGGCCTTCGTCGAGCACTGCATCTGGTGCCTCCCCTTCCAGGAAGATGCGTTGCCAGAGTTCGACGTTGATGAGAGACCAGAGCCGCTCGCCATGGTCCCATTCGCCGCTGCGATGCTCTGTCACGAGATGTTGTACATAAGCTGGATCGAACAGCCCGCGGGCCTGTGCACGAGGGCTCAATACCAGATCGTCCAGGAGCGGCGCATAACGCCCACGCAACCAACGACCGAAGGGGACCGGGAAACCCATCTTGCCGCGGTTCAGGATCTCCTTGGGCAGGATGTCTTTCACGGCCGCGCGCAGCACCGCCTTGGTCTGCAGGCCCTGGAGCTTGTGACGACCCGGGATGGCAGCCGCATATTCCACGAATCGATGATCCAGGAACGGTACGCGGCTCTCGAGAGAGGCTGCCATGCTCATCTGGTCCTGCTTCATGAGGAGTTCCACCATGTAGGTCTGGATGTCCGCGTGGCTCATACGGTCCAGGCTGCCACCGGGTGCCTGGGAGTAGTGACGCATACCTTCCGCATAAGGGTCGCGAGCATTGGGCTCCATCAGGAGACGCTGCTGCACCGATTGGGGGAAGACCGCGAAGTTCTCATAGAACAGTCCCCGGACACCCGGCTGGGGTCCGAGGAAACTGCGCTCCGCGTAGCGGCGGAGGCGGCGCGGGAAACTCTGCACCAGACGGCTGATGCCATCCCGCAGGCTCTGGGGCACCGTCGCCCAATAAGGCCGGCCTAGCCGCTCGTTCCAGGCAGTGACGCGATACTTGTTGTAGCCGAGAAAGAGTTCATCGGCGCCCTCTCCAGTGAGTACCACCTTCACATGCTCCGCAGCGAGGCGCGAGATGGCATACAGGCAGACGCTGGAGGTGAAGGCGATGGGCTCGTCCTCATGCCAGACCATGCGCGGCAGCAGACGGAAGTAATCCGCCGCAGTGAGCTGGATGTCCCGGTGTACGGCGCCCACGGACTTGGCCATGAGGCGCGCATAGGCGAGCTCGTTGTAGCCATGCTCGGCGAAACCCACGGCGAAGCTCTGCACCTGGCCCGAGGTCAGGGGCGCCATCAAAGCCGCGATAGCGCTTGAATCGATGCCACCGGAGAGGAACAGGCCCACCGGCACGTCGCTCACCAGATGGCAACGCACCGCGTCTTCAAGCCGCGTGCGCACTTCATGCACGTGCTCGTCGAAGGAGATGTCGCTCGCGGCCAGGCGATCCGGCAGCTTCCAGTAGCGGTTGTGGCGCACGCCGTCGCTGGGGCCCCAGGTCAGGGTGTATCCCGGCAGAAGTTTGAAGACACCCTGGAAGAAGGTCTCGCTGCCTCCCACGTAGCGTGTCGCCAGGAACTCGGGCAGTATCGCCTTATTGAACTCGGGCTTGAAGCCTTCGGCAGCCAGGATGCCCTTGATCTCGGAGGCGAACAGGATCTCCCGGTCCGTGACGGAATAGTACAGGGGCTTGATGCCCAGGCGGTCCCGGGCCAGGAACAGCTTCTGCCGGTTCCGATCCCAGATGGCGAAAGCGAACATGCCACGCAAGTGGCTGACGCAGTCCTCGCCGTATACCTGATAGGCCTGCAGCACCACTTCGGTGTCGGAGTCGGTGACGAAGCGGCAGCCCCGCTCCTCCAACTCCTTGCGCAGCTCGCGGAAGTTGTACAGCTCGCCGTTATAGCTTATCCAGCTGTGGTGCCCGCCGCCTGTCATGGGCTGCTGGCCGCCCCCCAGATCGATGATGGACAGGCGGTTATGAGCCAGCCCGACCCGACCGCGGATGACGATGCAACTGTCATCGGGCCCGCGATGCTGCATCGCGTTACGCATCCGGTCCAGGCGCGGATACTCAACCGCCTGGTCTGTGGAGAACTTGAGGATACCTGCTATGCCGCACATCTGAAGCTGCTCCTTGATTCTTGTTATCGAGCCGGCAGAGGGCCGATGCTCTCGCCGCCGGCGCGCTGCACGCTGATCTGCCGGTCGTCTATGCGCACGGTCTCTCGGCCGTCGTCCAACACCAGGCTCACCTGTCCACCCTCGCCCTGCACCTGGGTCACATCCGGCAAGGCTTCCGCCTCACCATCCAGGGGGAGTAACAATGTCACTGCCCTTAGCGGCAGACGCGATACCGCGCTATAGCTCAACTGCGGGGCCGGGATCCTTAGGCCGTAGTCCGGCGAGATCCAACCGCGGATCGGCTCGACTTCACCACGATGGATCTCTGCATGCAGCGGCGTGGCGCTGAAGGTACGCAGGCACAGGCCCCGGCCATCCGAGTCGAGCGACCGGGCCCAACCGTCGCTGCCGATATGCAGGTCCGTGGGCGCGAACTGGAACATGAGGTCGATCTGGTGCACTTCGTCACCTTGCAGATCGTCAACCACCACCCAGTACCGGGACTTCACGAACAGCACGCGGCGGCGGTGGGTCACCTGATCCTTGAGGCGACGATAGGCATGATGTTCCGCATCGGCATAGTCGAAGGCCGGAGTGGAGAGCCAGTGCCGTAGCTGCGCCGTCGGGCGATCCCGCCAGGAAAATGGCCCGATCGGAACCGCCTGGCTCTTGCGGTCCACCACTACGGTGTTATGAGCGGAACTGCTGCGGAAATGGTCACGCCAGTGGGCGTTGGGGGTGTAGCAATAGGTACCGGAATCCACCAGCTGGGGTTTGCCGAAGGCGCTGCACTGGATGGCCAGGAGATCCGCGTGGCCGTGGCCACCGCTGACGCGGCAACCCAGGGGGCCGGTATCGAAGACCAGATGATGGGCATCCGTATCCCAATCGCTGCGCATCACAGCCTGGCCGCCATGGGCGAACAGCCGCGAGGGAGCCTGTGTGGGCTGCGCCTCACCGAGGGCCGCGAAGGATCGGGCGCCCGCGGAGCCGAAGAACCAGACCACTTCAGGCATCAGACCATCCGCTGCCCAGGCGTAGTCGGCGCGACCGAAGAACACTGCCGCGAGGGAGAACACGTCGCGGCAATCGTCTGCGCGGCGCTGGGCCAGGGGCATGAGCCGTCCACCGTCGGAGTCTCCAACCTGGGGCATGCTGCCATCAGGGCGGCACACCGCCAGCAGGTGATCCAGCATCTGCTGGACGCGTTCGCCTGCTGATTCCGGGAGGGTGATGTGGTTGCGAGCCGCCAGCATCATGAAATGCAGGTAGATCTCAGCGGTATAACGCTCATAGCAGCTGGATTGCTCGAAATACACGCCGTCCGCGAGAACCTGGCGCGGCAACTGCTCCAACAGGACCCGCGCACCCAGGCGACGCCAGCGTTCGGCCCGCGGCAGTTCGGGGAAGAGTACGCCGGTATAGAACAAGCCCAATGACTCACCTGTCAGATGGGTATTCGGTGAGAAGTAATGGGAGAGATAGCGTTCCACGTGGGATGCATGGGCGCGCAACCAGCCCAACATGTCCGAATAAAGATCCGGAGTCAGGGTCTTGGAATCCCGGAATAGATTCAGGGCCCAGCACCAGCTGATAAGCCGATAGGACACTTCCAGGCTGCTGGCCCAATTGATGCCCATGCCGGCCGGGTTCGCAGCCATCCAGTCCCGCACGCTATCGGCGAAGACCTGGGCATAGTGTTCATCACCGGTCAGGCGATAAGCCTGCCCCAGGTGCACCAGCCACTGATGGCGGTTCAGTTCCCAGGTGACCTTGCTGTCCCCCACTGCGTCAGCGTCGAGGGGATTGATGCGGCTCCAGTGGACCAGGGGGGCACGGCTTCCGGACACCACGTCCTGGTGCCAGTCGATGTTGTCACCCAGGAACAGGGCGCGATGGCCCAGGAGGTGGAAACTACGCAGGCACAGGGCGTCCGCCGTGGCGACGACGCTGTCCTTGGCCCCCGGTATATGCGCATCTATGAAACCAGCCAGATGTGTGTCGCCGACACCGGTGAAGAAACGTTCGGCCGAATTCTGTCGGAAGTTCTTCAGGCCAGACTCATCACCTTCGGCACCTGGGACGAGATGACCGAATAGCCCCAAGTTCTTCACGCCTTCCGGCGCATTGACCGCGACCCGGTCCATGGTGCGCGATAGCTCCTGCCAGCCGCGGCTGGCCACATCGGAGAGATCGGCACGTAAGAGGTTCTCGATTTTCATGCAGCTTCCTTGCGATAGACCTCAGCCCATTCGGCTGAGATGCGGTCCCAGGTATAAGTCTCGACTTCAGTCCGCGCCCGGCGCGCCAACATGAGTGCCCGTTGTGGATCATCCAATAGTCCGATGACGGCAGCAGCGAGTGCCGCTGGATCCTGCGGCGGCACCAAGACACCGGCCTCGCCATGACGCAGCATGGCGGCGATGTCGCCAGTACCGGTGCTCACCACGGGTAAGCCGGAGGCGAAAGCCTCAAGCACCGATACCGGCTGGTTGTCTATGATCGCGGCGTTCAGGAATACATCAGCGGACGCGTACAGGGCCGGTACGGCCTCTGGCTCTACGCGACCGACGAAACGGATGCCATCCACGCCCAGGGACGCCGCGAGAGCCTTGAGTTTGCCCTCTTCGCTGCCGTAACCCGCCACCGTCAGGGTCGCAGCCGGATGACGAGCCTTGATGGCGGGGAAAGCCTTCAGCACATCCTCGACACGGTAATGGGGTTCGTAATTGCGCACCGACAACAGCTTCGGAGCGAGTGGCAGACGCTCCCGGTAAGCGAAGCGCTTGGTGTCCACCACGTTCTTGACCACGCGGGTGTGGTAACCATGGCGGGCGAAGACCTGCTGCAGGTACTCGGAGGGCACAACGATCTCATCGGCCATGCGCAGCCAGGGATGCACCAAGGCACCCCAATGGGAAAGATGGTCCTCGGCTTCGCCGCTGTGGTAATGCAGCACTGCGCGTTTGCCGAAGAGGCGTGCCACCAGGATGGCCGGCACCGGTGCCAGGAGAAAAGACCAATAGGAAGCGGAGAACACGTGGGCCACGTCGCTCTTTCGCAGGGCCACCAGGCTCGGCAGGTACAGTATCTGGTTGAAAACGGTGCGGGCGTAACGCATCTGGCGCAGCCAGCGGAAGCCCGCGGGGAAGCGCGGGTTCACCGGCAGGAAGTCCACCGCGTAACCGCGCTGGCGCAAGCCCTCCATGAGCGCCTTGGCCTGGATGCCCTGCCCGCCCAGGATCTCCAGACCCGCGGCCACCAACGTGATGCGCTGCGATGCAGTAGCTGCCATGACCATGGTGTTATCGGCCGCCATCGGATGTGGTAAGGAGGAAAGCGTGGGTCTGACCGTCGTGCAAGCCGGTGCCGGTGATCTCGCCGCGACGGTTGATGCCGCTGGCCTGGATCAATACCCATCCCGAGTATTCAGGTATGGTTTCGTTCAGGTCCTGCATACGGCCACCGCGCCAGAGGAAGGCATGGGGCGTGCCGTCCGCGGCATCCGACCAACCCACCACATCGCCCAAGGCATTGATGGCGAGAGCTGCGCTCTTGGCACCGTGATGCAAGGAACCGAGATCGTGCATGCTGTTGCTGCTCCAGATGAAGGCATGAGAGACGCTGCCACTGGAGGTACCGGACCAACCCACCACCATGCCGCGGGAATTCACGGCGAGGGCTGAGCTGGAGGCATCGCCCGGCAGGCTGCCTAGATCGGTCCTGAGGCCGTTGCGCCATAGGCTCGCCTGCCGATCGAACACGTCCTGCTTCCCGGCATCGGAGGCGTAATCCCCCACCGCCGCGCCCTGGACATTCATGCCGAACAGCCGGCTGATGGACCAATCGCCGGCACCGCCGCCAATATCCTGGAGAGCGCCGTCGCGCCAGAAAGTCGCATGCAGCACCCAGGAACCGCGCACCGTCTCCGAATCACCGCCGACCCAGCCTTTGTCGTTTATGGTGTAACCGCCGCTGGCACCGTAGCGGTCGTTATAAGAACAGGGACAGAACAAGGCTCCAAGGCTCTTCATGCCGTCCTGATCCCAGACGAAGCCCTGGTATATCTCCGGAAACTGCTGACCCAGGCCATTGATCCCGCTATACCCGACCACCTGCCCGCGGTCATTGAGAGCGGTGGCATAGCTGTCGCTGCCGCCGGTGAGAGTGCCCAGGTCCTGCATGATGCCGTTGCTATAGAGGAAGGCATGGCGATTGCCGCCGGCAGTTTCCGACCAGCCTGCGACCTGGCCATGTTCGTTGATGGCCTCGGCATTGCTGGCAGCACCGCCCAAGGTACCCAGATCCACGATGCGATAACGCGGCACGGGCACATCGGTCCAGGCCACGAGTACGCCCAACACCGGCAGCATGGATGCCATGCCGACGGCACGAAACGCATTGCGATACATGGATCGCGGATTTGTCATGCGTCCTTCCGTGGATGCGCTGTGTGTCGAGGCCCGATCAGAGCCGGTAGCGGTAGTGCAGCATCAGTGGCAGCACCAGGAGATAGAGACCCTTCTGCATGCCGAAGCCGAACTGCCGCCGCCAGGTCTCATCCGTGGCGATGGCCTGCACCGGTCGCATACGTGCCTCGTTGCCGGCTACCTGATGGCCCTGGGTCATGAGGTAGCTGGCGCCGGCCGCATAGGGGATGCGTTCCATACCGAGAAGCTCGGCCACCGCCTGGAGCATGCCATCCGGATCAGCGGTGTAGTCCTCGTACCGGGTGAACAGGTTCGGCCCGGGGATCTTGGGACGCACACGCTCGCAGAAATAATTGACCACTGCCCAGGTCCCAGCGAAGCGCAGGTTGCTGCGACGCTTGGGCTGGCGTGATCTGGGTTCCCCAGGCTTGGGAGCCGAGAGCTTGCGCAGGGAGTACGCGACACCGCGCACGTCCCGAACCAGGTGTAGCATGCGCAGGTCCAGCCCTGGCATCCGCGACAGGGCAAGGGCCCGCGCCGGGCTCTTGGAGGAATCGACGATCACCGCGGCGCCGGAAAGGTCGGCGATGGCGTTGAACAAGGCCAAGGTGTATTCCGCATAGCGCGCGAAACGGGGGTCCTCCATGGAGAGTTCCCGATCATTGCGCGGGCGCAACAGCGAGCGCAGTCGCTCATAACGGCGTTGCAGGCTTCGGTACTCACGCTCGGTGAAATCCTGGACCGATTCGCTCCAGCGTTCCTGCACGTTGCGCCAGAAATCGCAACTCTGGGCCTTGCAGCCACAGGCACAGAACTGGTCGGAGGACGCGGTGGATTGCAGCAGGTTACCCAGTTCACCGCAGGAGAACACACCAGGATAAGCACCGATCAGGCGGTCCAGCAGGGTCGAGCCGCTACGGCCATCCCCGGCGATGTACACCACCTTGAGCGGTTTGCTGCGGTCCCGACCCACGGGTGTACTTGACGCCGCGATGGATGCATCCGTGAATGCCGCCATCGGGATCGGACTACCCGCCTGGTCCATGGTCATCTGTCCGTTGTTTTGCATGGTTTTTCTTGGAGAGTGCGGAAGTATTTACGGCTGAGCGGCGAAGCCCATGTACTGACCCTTGGCCGGCAAAGGCAGCGGCATGTCCATATCCTGGCGGGCGGGCGGCACGTCGAGGAACCGACGGCACCACAGCTCGAATGAGATCAGGGTCCAGAGCTGGAGGTTGAGGTCGCGGCCGCGTTCGTGCATGTCCAGGAGCTGGGTGACGTACCCGCGATCGAACATCTCCTGGCGTGCGCCACCGGTGGGCAGCAGCAGTTCCCGGGCGAAGCCACCGAGGCGGCCCCGGAACCACGAACCCAGCGGCACGGCGAAACCGTGCTTGGGCCGGTCGATGATCTCGTCGGAGAGGATGCCGCGCATGGCGCGTTTGAAGATGCTCTTGGTCTCTCCCTTGCGCAGCCTGTACTCAGGCGGGATGGTGGCGGCGAATTCCACCAGCTTGTGATCCAGCAGTGGGACCCGTGCTTCCAATGAATGCGCCATGCTCATCCGGTCTACCTTGGTGAGGATGTCCAGCGGCAGGTAATTCTTGAGGTCCCAATGCTGCAGCGTAGACAGCCAGTCGCCATCCAGGCCCTTCAAGAAGGCATGAGCCTCGCGCCAGGGATCATGGCTGCCGATTAGGGCTGCGGCCTCGGGACGGAACAGGCGGCGCTTCTGGTCCGCCTTGAACAGGCTGCTCGAATCCAGGTAGCGCTGGGACCCGGACAAGGCCACATGCTTCAGGAAGTTGCGGCCCTTGGCCCCCTCGGGCATGGAAGCGCCGATGAGTCCCAGCACCTTGCGCAGGGGCGCCGGCGCATATTCGTAGCGGCGCTCCCGCTGCTCCACCACGTAACGGTCGTAACCGGCGAACAACTCGTCGCCGCCGTCGCCGGACAACACCACCTTGACCTGCTCGGCAGCGAGCTTGGAGACCATATAGGTGGGGATGGCGGAAGAATCGCCGAAGGGCTCGTCCAGATGCCAGACGATGTCCTGGACCAGGGCCTCGACATCGGGCTTCAGGATGAGCTCGGTGTGTTCGGTGCCGAACTGCTCTGCCACCACGCGTGCGGCGGAGGTCTCATCGAAACCCTGCTCCTGGAAGCCGATGGAGAAGGTCTTCACCGGCCGCTCACTGCGACGTGCCATGAAGGCGACCACCGAGCTGGAGTCGAGGCCTCCGCTCAGGAAGGCTCCCAGGGGTACATCGCTGATCAGATGCAGGTCCACCGACTCCTCGAGGAGCTGGCGCAGCCGCTCGGCGAAATACTCCTCGTCATGGCTGTAGTCCGGCTGGAACTGTACTTCCCAGTAGCGCACCAGCTTGCGGGTGCCATCGGCACGCAGGGTCAGACTATGCCCGGGCGGCAGCTTATGCACGCCGGCGATGATGCTCTCGGTATTGGGGGTGCTGAGGCTGGTGAACAGGTGGTTCACTGAACCCCAGTTCAGGCGCCGTTCCACTTCGGGCAAGGCCAGGATGGACTTCAGTTCGGAGGCGAACAGCAGCCGTCCATCGACCTCGGCGTAATACAGGGGCTTGATGCCGATCCGATCACGGGCCATGAACAGCGACTGGCGGCGCTCATCCCAGATGGCCAAGCCGAACATGCCGCGCAGGCGATTGACGCATTCGCCGCCGAACTCTTCATAGAGATGGACGACGACTTCGGTATCTGTGGAAGTGTAGAAACGGTGGCCGCGCTTCTCGAGGTCGACGCGCAACTCACGGTAGTTGTAGATCTCGCCGTTCATCACCACCCAGACGGTACGATCCTCGTTGTGCACCGGCTGATGGCCGGTGGCGAGGTCGATGATGCTGAGGCGGCGCATGCCGATCCCCACCCTGCCCTTCACGTAGTAACCGGCGTCGTCGGGGCCGCGATGCACGATGGAATCGCACATGGCCTTCACTTCACCTGGGTACACCGGCTGTTCGCCGATGCTGAATATGCCTGCTATGCCGCACATCGTTGGAAATTCTCCTGGATTGGCGCGCCTCAGCGCGTCTCACTCAACGTGGTTGGTTTCGCAGCGGGCTGCGAAGTCGAAGATGCCATTCACCTGGCAGTTCATCACCGCCGGCGAGAATTGACCGAAAGCATCGAGGCAGGCGTTCTCCCACAGCAGGCGCCGCGGGATAGTTAGGGCCGGGTGCTCTGCATGCCGGTGCGAACACGTGGTGTAGCCGAAGCGATAGCCCGACTCCACCAGGCCGTCCACCACCAGGGCATCGAAGCGGCCATCCGGGTAGGCGAAGTGCCGGATGCCGGGGCCGAGCCGCTGTTCAAGGGCCTTGCGCGAACCCTGCAGCTCCTGCCTGATCTTCTCCGCCGACTCGTTGGTGAGCAGCGCATGGCTCCTGGTGTGGGAGCCGATCTTCATGCCGGCACGCTGCATCTCCTGCAACATGTCCCAATCCATGGGCGCGAAGTCATCATCCTGACGCGGCGGCCCGACCCGCAGACGCAGGGTCTGCATCACACGTTGCACCTGGGATTGGGTAAGGCTCGCCAGGAGCGCGCGGGTAGCGGCCGCTGGGTCCGCGAGGGCGGTATTGATGCCCCTGATAGCGAAACTGGATATCCTGGCGTCGCTCAGCACCTTGATGAGTTCAGCACGGGGATCGGTCCAACTCGGCAGGGCTCGGGTCATGAGCACATAGAGCTCATCGTGTATCTGCAGCCCGCGAGTCCCGATCAGGTCGGTGACCATGAAGAACACGGCCGGGATGCCCTTGCGCTGCAATAGCGGGAAGGCATTCTCGTATACGTCCCGGTATCCGTCATCGAAAGTGACTACGGCCACCGGCTTGCGTCCCGGGCGTGCACCTTCCAGCCAGGCGTCCATGCCATCCGGGTCCGCGAAATCGAAGCGTCGCCCGATCCAGTCCAGCTGTTTCTCGAGGGTGGCGGTGGTTATCAATAACGACTGCATGCAGCCACGGGATTGGGCCTGGAAATCATCCACCACCCGGTGGTAACCCACCACCAGCGGCATGGCCACCTTGCGCGAGCGTGCCCCGATGAGAGCCGCCATCCCGGTGCGCTGCAGGGTCGCTGCGGCCGCCGCTTTGACCACGGTCCGGATCATTTCAGTCCCTCCGAAAATTTCTTATATAAGTGCATATGAATCTCAGGCGCGCCGATTACCGGTGACGCGCGAGACGGGTGTCTGTAGCCAATGTGCGACGAGGCGACGCTCAGAATCCTTGAGCGGGCCGAAGAACCAGAGCAGCCCCCCGTAGCAGAGGCTGAAGAGAGCGCCCGATACCAGGAGAGACGGCAGCAAGGGCAGATCCAAGACCGGTTTCAGCAGCATCGCCGGCAGCATGGAGACTGCGGTTATGGCCAGGATCGAGGCCAGGCTCTTCCAGGGCAGGACCCGGGCGAAGCTGCAACCCATGAGCTTGCGCACCCGGGTGATGCCTACTCCCTTGGCGGTGAGCGTAGACAGCAAGGTCACCAGCACCGCGCCCATCAGGCCGAACCACTTCAGGAACAGGCCGATGGCGATGGCCACCACAGCGAGCCGGATGACGTTGAGCAGGATGAGGAACTTGGTATCGGCATGCACCCGAAGCACGCTGTCGGTCATGATCGCCGCGAACAGCATGCTGATGGTCCAGACCGAGAACAATGGCGCGCTGGCGGCATAATTCGAGGTGAACAGCAGCACGATCAGTTGGTGGGCGGTGACGATGAGGCCACCCACCAGGCAGGCGAACACCATCGCCAGTTTGCGGGTGGTGTCCAGCCAGAGGTCGAGCGCAGCTTCACGGCGCCCTTCCCTGAGGTCTTCCCTCATCTGCACCATCATCACGCTACTGGTCGAAGTCATCAGGAAATCCACCAGGGGCACCTGCAGGCAGCCGACCGAGTAGATAGCGAAGGTGGCAGTGGTGAAATAGGAGGACACCACATACATGTGCAGGTTGGTCTGGGCGCTTTCCAGGGACACCGCGATGGCAAATGGCATGGCATAGGCCAGGTGCCGTTTCATGAGGCTCCAGTCGAAAGGCGGTCGCCTCGGGAACTCCTGCTTCAGGTAGGTGAGCACCGTGCTGAGGCGCAATAGTGCGAAGGCCACTGCACCGAGGAACACCGCCGCCAGACTGTGGAATATGAGCGCTGGGATGACGAACAGGCTGGCACGCACCAGGTCCGAGAGCGCATAGGCACCGAAGGCGAACAGGTGATGACGCCGGGTGATCATCACGATCTCGAACACCGCCGCCATCAGCATCAGCAGCAGATACACCCCCACTAAGGGCACATAGGACGACAATCCCGGGTTGTGGAACCATCTGCCGAGCCAACCCGACCCGCCCCAGAGCAGCGCCAGGCAGAAGACCCCGGCCAGTCCCAGAGCCAGTAGTGAATTCAGGATGAAACTGCCGCGTTGGGCCGGCGCTGAAGGCAGGAAGTAGTACAGGCTCTCGGCCATGCCCACCTGGGCGATGCCATAGAGCGTGGTATAGAGCAGGAACAGCTGCTTATAGGTGCCGAATTCAGTCTGGTCGAAGATCCGTACCAGCACCACCGGGATGGCGAAAGCCGCCACGAAACCAAGCGCCCGACCGGACATCAACATGAACGCGGGCTTGAATACCGAACTGCCCTCCGGAGTGGCCGTCATGCCTGGACCTCATGCAGGCGATTCGGCCATCGGATCAGCCGTTTGATGCCGCGGCGCAGACCCATGGCCTTGCGGTACACGGCACCATAGACGTTCGGCGGGAAGCACTGGGTGCGCTCGAGATCGCGACGGGTACGGGTCCAGAGGGCCTTGTACTCCTCCTCACCATGCAGGAAATCGATCTCGGTGATGCCTTCTTCTATCGAGCGTTCCACCGCCTGGGCAAGGGTAGAGAGACCCACGCTGTAGGAGTTGTAGGCCGTGTCGTAACCCGCCTGGTAGTAGTAGAAGACATCGCCGTAGCGGAAGCTGTAGGTAGATGCCACGGCCTTGCCATCCAGGCGCAGCACATAGAGCCGGAGCCAGCCCCGCTCCAGTGCGATACGGCTGAACTCTTCATGGAAGGCGATCACGTCCGGCCCGGTCAAGGCTGTGGAACTTTCATCGCCTGACCAGCGCATGGCATGCAGATGCATGAATTCCTTGAACAGGCTCATCCGGGTGGCTTCATCCTCCGCTTTCTGGAATTCCACCGTCTGGAAGGATTCCTTGAGGCGGCGCAGACGACGGTTCACGTTGGCGCGATGCGAGCGGCTCACGGTGGAGAGATAGCTCTTCCAGGTGTGGCCCTTGAGATCGAGATAAGCGCAATTCTCGGTGATAGCTTGTTGGGTCTGCCAACCTGCCCGGCCGAGCCCTGACACCAGCGTGCCGACCCTCTGGGAGGAATGCTTGACCCGCTGGAACTCGATGAACATGCGGTGCGTCTCTAGGTGCTCAGCCAGCACCTGCACGACTTCCGCCTCATCCTCCGGACGCGCGATTAGATCCAGGTAATCCGAACCGATGTCGCCCATGCCCATGAACTCCAGGGCGCGGAATGGGATGAGGCGGCCCGGTTGAGCGGGCCGGAGAGCCCAGGGCGCGATCCCGATCAGGCGTGAACCACGGCGCACCGTAAGCACATGCAAACGACGGCCCGAGGAGACATGCTTCCACCAGGTACCCAGCCACTCCCAGCTCATGAACAGGCAGTCCGCGCTGCTGGCCTTGAGGAGTTCCTGCCATTCAGGACGCAGGGCGTCGAGACCGGCTGTGTCTTGCAGGAGTTCGACGCGCAAGGGCTCCGTGGCGATGATGCCATCCGAGGCCGGCATTGGGAGGGATGAGGTAGAGAGCGAAGTCTGCATGGGCTTTCTCGACATGAAGTTATATGACCCCGACCGGACCGCGTGTCACGGCAGCCGGCCCGCGATGAAGCTTGCGATGCCGGAGACAGACCGGAAATGATCCAGGTCCATGTCCTCGAATGTGAACTTGAGGCCGAACTCGTCCTGCACCTGCAGCAGCAGCCCGACGAAGCCGAGGGAATCCAGTAGGCCCCCATCGAACAGGTCAGCATCAGGCGCCGGCGCTGGAAGACCCAGGGAGCGCTCGAACAATACGTTCAGCTTAGAAAGCAGCAGATGAGCTTCGTACATCCTGGCGGCTCCGGTGGTCGGCAGATTGCAGTTCGAACAGCAGCCGGTCGAAGGGCTGTCCATCTATATAGTGGCAGTGGCGTTCGCGGCCGATAGGTGTGAAGTTGAGCTTCCCGAGGATCCGCAGGGAAGCATGGTTGCATTCCACGGCCCAGGTGTTGACGCACTCGAGCCCGAAATCCGTGAAACCCAGGGTCAAGATGGCCGAGGTGGCACGGAAGACATAACCCTTGGCGTCATAGCGCCGGTCACCCAACAGCGCCCAGAGCACCGCCGAACGGAAGTCCCGGTTCACGCTGCTCAGGGCCACGAGGCCGATGGGCGTATCGTCGTCATCGGCAGTGAAGGCGCGGATGATGTGTGCATCGTCCCGGCTCATATGGTTGAGCGCAGCCGTCCCTATGGGGCCGTTGCCATCACCGAAATCTAGCCATTGGTGGTTGCGCTTCTCGGCGAGCCACGAGGCGCCGAGGCTGATGAGTTGCTCACCTTCGAACGGGATCAGTTCCATCTGAGGTCCATGTTCCTTGGTCGTATCAGTCCAGGTGACTGCCGGCGGTGTTCGAGAACTCCTCCCAGGCGCGCCAGCGACCCGAGATCGAGCGGATAGAAGATACCTTGCTGCCACTCACCGTCTCGCTGAGGCGGCTGGGTTCGGCGCTGCCCGTGGCGGATGAAGCGTTGCCGCGCCCGGCGGCATAGATGAGGCCGTCATGCCCGCGCACACCGCGGTCGCCGCTGCGGTATACCCGCCCCACGCCAGCGAGTTCCGGGAAGGCACGGGAGTTGGCACTGGGGTCACGCCAGTAGCCGGGGCTTAAAGTGGTGCCGCGGACGTAGATATCGCCCACTGAGCCGGTGGCCGCAGGTTGCAGGTTATGGTCTAGCAGCAGCAATTCGGCACCGCCGCAGGCGCGTCCCAGCGGGATCTGCACCGACTCGTCTTCCGGGAATGACGTGACGGTGTGATAACCGCTGGCGATTGCAGTTTCCGTGCTGCCATACAGGTTGGTGAACTCGACGTGCGGCAGCTGCCGCATCCAATAGCTCAGGGCCGGCGTGGACAATGGCTCGCCGTTCCACAACACCCGCCGTAATTCGGGGAAGTCCCAGGGCTGTACCCCGTCGAACTTGGCGATGTCGTCCAGCACCACGGAGTCCGAGCACCAATGGGTGATGCCGGAAGCGCGGATCCAGGCAGTGACCCGCGCGGGCAGGAGCCGGACCGATCCGGGTACCAGATGCAGCTCCGCGCCGGAGCTGAAACTGCCGAAGATGTCGAACAGGGAGAGGCTGTGGGTGAGGTTGGCATGCCCGGCGATGCGGTCGGCCGCGCTCATGCGCAGGTACTTCTTCGCCCACTCGACGAAACTCACCACGTTGCCGTGGCTCGCCATCACGCCACGGGGCGTGCTGCCCTGGTCGTGGCGGAACAGGATATGAGCGACGTCGTGGGCGCGATGTGCACCATGGAGTGGAGTGCCGAGCAAGGCACCGATGTCCGAGAAGCGGAAAGCCACCGGCAGCGGCCCTGCACTCTGGTCCGGCACGCCGACCCAACCTATCCGTAGGGCCGGCAGATCCGGTTGTGACAGGAGCTCCCGTACACGAGGCGCCAGGCTCGCCGCTGCCAGCAGGCAACGGCTGCCGGTGGTGAGGATGATATGAGCCAACTGCGTCGCGGGCGCCGTAGTATCCAGCGGCACGTAGACGCAGTCTGCCTTATAGATACCGAGCAGGCACACCACGGCCAAGGGTGACTTGGGCAGCAACATGCAGACCCGATCGCCACGCACGCAGCCCCGTTCCTTGAGGGCGCGAGCCAGTTGGTTGGAGAGGACTTCGAGCTCGCCATAAGTCAGCTGCTCGTCGTCCAGCGTCACGGCCAGAGCCTCCGGCCGGCGATTGGCTTCGCCGGTCACCCAGTGATGCAACATCTCAGTCATGGAATGCCTCGGGCGCGCATGCGCGCAGCTCAGATCGTTGAGTAGTCAGTCAAGGGAAAGGGGTCAGTGCGGGGATCAGCGGGTCTTGGCGGCTAGGAGTTCGCGGTATAGATCTTCGGTGCGTTGCACCACGGCTTCGAAGGAGAATTCGGCTATCACTCGCCGACGGCCGTTGGCGCCTAGCTTCGCGGCCAGGGACGGGTCCCCCAGTACGCGCGAGATGGCGGCTGCCAGGGCCTCGGGATCACTGGGCGGTACCAACAAGCCATGTTCATCGTCTTCGATGACTTCGGGTGTGCCACCTACCCGGCTCGCCACCACCGGCACGCCGGCAGCCATGGATTCAAGCAGCGTATTGGAGATGCCTTCACTGATGGAAGGCAATACCGATACCGCGGCGGCTGCCAGGATCTGCGACACATCCTTGCGCAGACCGGTGAAACGGACCCGGTCCGTCAGACCCAGGGAAGTGACGCGGTCCTGGAGTTCCTTACGATAGACGCTGTCCACCACGATCTCACCTTCGGCGTCCCGCGTGTAGCATTCCCCCACAGCCAGGAAATAGGCATCGGGGAATGTTCCACGGATCTTAGCGGCAGCTTCGAAGAAGCAATCGATGCCTTTAGTGGGATTGAGCCTGGCCAGCATCACCACCAGGGGTGCTTGTGGCGGGATGTCGAACTCGCGGCGCAGGGCCGCGCCGTCGTTGCGCGCGCCGAAACGGGAAGTATCGACTCCATTACGAATCACCACGATCTTGTCAGCCGGATAGCCTTGCTCCACCAGCCAGTCGCGGATGGCACCGGCATTCACGACGATGCGATCCGCCAGGCGGCATACCAGTTTCTGCGCCCGACGCTTCATGGGACTGAGGTAGATCCCCATGTCGCGGATGGAGGCCACGACGCAGGGCACGCCGGCCAGCTTGGCAGCGGGAAGGCTGAACATGTTCGCGTAGAAATTATAGCTGTGCAGTATCTGGGTACGGCTGCGGCGCAAGGCCTTGGCGAAGCGCCACTGCTGGAGGAACGCATTCAGTCCGTAAAGGCGGCCTATCGGGTACTCCGACACCTGGATGCCCTGACGATCCTCAATCTCCTGGATCATCTCTCCCCAGCGAGCCATGCAGGCGAAACTGAGGTCGAAGGCCTGCCGATCCATACGTTTGGTGAGGTTAGCCACCTGCTTCTCGGTGCCGCCGACGCCGAAAGTGGTGAGGAACTTCACCAGCTGGATGCGCGGCGCCGCCCCCTCCTCCGTATAAGCACGCTCCGCCATCTGGTCGCGTACTTGGGCTGTGAGGCGCATGGTCGTCATCCTAGGCTCGCTTGGGTCTGGATCGATACATCAGTGCTTGCCGTGAAGGCGATGGCGATGGCGGCGATGCTGAGGCCAGCGATGTAGTAGAAATAGAACTGGTAGGCGTCTGGGTAGAAGAAGGCCGACACCACGAAGCCGATCAGGCTCACGCACAGGCCTTCCAGCAGGAAATGCAGGTCCGCCATGGCGGGTTCCGATGCCGCGCGCCGTAGGGCTTTGCGCAGGCCGCGGGCGATTGCGCGAAGGAGCAGCAGGAAAAGCACGAGTCCCGGTAGACCGAGATCGACGGCGTATTCGAGGTAGACGTCATGCACCAGCGTCCAGGTCGCACCGCGCGTCTCGTTGAGGGCGAGGATGTTCTGGCCGATGCCGGCGCCCATGAGGGGATGGCCGGCGACATACTTCATGGCGGTCAGATAGTCGCGGAAGCGGGTTTGGGCCGAATTGGTCTGATCCGCCTGAATATTGGTGATGGTACTGAGGCGGTGGATGTAGGACGATGGCAGAAGTGCCGTGCCAGCAAGGGCCGCGGCGATCACCAATAGCGCCAATGTGCGGCGACCGCGGCGAAACAGGATCACGAGATAGCAGAGTCCGATCACGCCCAGGGACAGGAAGCCGGCCCGGGAGAATGTGGCGATGATCGCCACCACGTCGAGTCCGATCAGAGCCACCAGCAAGGCCTGAGCGCTACGGCTGCGGACCATCAGGAACAGCGCGATGCTGAGCGGCAGGATCAGATTCAGCATCAACGCCAGGTCGTTCGGGTTACCGGTCAGCGACGCATCGTAGCCACTAATGCGTGCCAGGCCGTGAGATAGTTCCTGGTTCTTGAAGGCACCGGAGAAGAAACTCCGTACCCCGGACACCGCCAACGGTGCGGCAATCAGGCTCAAGGTCCAGAACACGGTGCGCAGGCGCCCGCTGGTATCCACTACCCGACTCAGGAGCCAGAACACCACCAAGGCCTTGAAATAGATACCGAAGAAGAAGGCGACGCTGCCGCCCGGCCATAAGGATAGTGGGATGGTGAGCAAGGCCCAGGCCGCGAGCCAGACGGCGAAGCGTATCTCGCCATCCAGCGTCAGGGCCTTCACGCCGTGACGCCAGCAACCGAGGACGTAGCTGCCTCCCGCCAATACGGCCATCAACAGCGGCAGGTGCAGGACACCCAGCGCCGGGACGAAGGATTGGGGAGACAGCAGCAGCAGGCAGGTGAAGGCCATCAACCCCCAGAATGGCATGGCGCCGCTCCGGGATGGCTGCTGGACTCCTTCTACGGCCGTGCCTGGGCCGGTGGCAGCGATCGGTTGATGCCGCCACCAGCCCCAGGTCTGATCAGTCACAGGCGGATAACCTCAGCCTTCGGGTTCAGGATGCCCCAGGTCGCATTGCGGGTATCCACCACCAGCGATGCATCACCTGCTATCTTCTTGTAGTCGAACTCCTTGTGGTCCGTGAGGATCACAACGCAGTCGGCACCCTTAATGGCAGCTTCATCCGCCAGCACGGCGCTCAACTGGCCGCCGTTGTGGCCGATGGTCGGCACATGCGGGTCCGCATAGGTGACCACAGCACCGCGCTTCTGCAGCAGCTCGATCACTTCCAGCGCCGGCGACTCGCGGATGTCGCTCACGTTCGGCTTGTAGGCCACGCCCAGGGCCAGCACCTTGGCGCCCTTGAGGGAGCGCTGCCTGTTGTTGAGCGCGTCGGCTGTCATCTGCACCACGCGACCCGGCATGGACTGGTTGATCTCTTCAGCCAGGTGGATGAAGCGTGCATCGTAGCCGTTGAGTTTCATCTTCCAGGCCAGGTACTGGGAGTCGATGCCGATGCAATGACCGCCCACGCCCGGACCGGGATGGAAGGACATGAAGCCGAAGGGCTTGGTGGCGGCCGCGTCGATCACCTCACGGGTGTTGACGCCCAGGCGGTGGCACATCAGCGCCAGCTCGTTGGCGAGGGCGATGTTCACGTTGCGGAACACGTTCTCATAGAGTTTGGCCATCTCGGCCACGCGCGGGCTGGAGACTTCCAGCACTTTCGGCACGATGGTGCGATAGAGCTGGGAGGCGAGCTTGGAGCATTCACCGGTCACGCCACCCACCACCTTCGGGATGTCATGCACCTTGAACTGCGGGTTGGCCGGGTCGATGCGCTCCGGGGAGAAGGCCAGGAAGAAGTCCACGCCGGCCTCGCCACCCTTGTCCGAGAACATGGGCAGCAGGATCTCCTCGGTAGTGCCGGGATAGGTGGTGGATTCCAGCACCACGAGCTGCCCCGGGTGCAGGTGTTCCGCCAGCTCCTCGGCCGCCGCGATCACATAGGAGATGTCCGGGTCCTTGGTCTTGCGCAGGGGGGTCGGCACGCAGACGATAGCCACGTCCGTATCCGCCAGCACTGAGTAATCGGTAGTGGCGCTGTAACGACCGGCGCTACGCTGTTTCTGCAGTTCGTCCTCCGACACATCCGGGATCGGTGAACGGCCCTGGTTCAGGGCATCCACCTTCTCGCGGCTGTTATCCAATCCCACCACCTTGAAGCCGGCGTGGGCGAAGGCAATGGCCAGCGGCAGGCCGACGTAGCCCTGGCCGATGACGGTTATACGCGCTTCGTGTTTCTCGATGCGTTGTTTCAAGGCATTAGCATTCATGGCATTTCCTCTAGAGCCAGGTTCAGTAGGGCCCGGGCGAGCTTGCATGGTTCATGCCGTACCTTCGGACCGTCTCCGAGTAGGTCGCATTTCAATGCACGGTAGCCCAGGGTCTTCAGAAAAACAGGGTCGATAGTGATCGGTTCGGAGCCCTCGGCGGCATAACGCCTGAGATGCTCGGGAGAGGGTTTGGCGCTGTTGATCAACACACTGTGGATAGGTAGTTCAGGTGCGTGTTCGCGAATGGCGTTTATCACATCCACCGCGCTGTAGCCGTCGGTCTCACCGGGTTCGGTCATGAGGTTCATGACCACAGCCACGCGGGCACCGGAATCGGCGATGGCCTGAGCGACCCCTTTCACCAGCAAGATCGGGATCAGGCTGGTGTAGAGGCTGCCAGGCCCCAATACCACCAGGTGTGAACCGGCGATGGCGTTGACCGCCTGGGGCATAGGCCGGATGTCCCGCGGGACCAGGGACACGCGGCGGATGCGGCGGCCGGCTTTGGCGATGTTGGATTCACCGATACTGCAGCTGCCGTCCATGAACTCCGCCAGGAGCTGGACATCATCCAAGGTCGCCGGCAGCACCCGACCCCTCACATCCAGGAGCTTACTGGCCCGCTCCACTGCCTTGCCGAAATCCTTCTCCAGCAGGGCGAGGGCAGTCAGCATCAGGTTGCCGAGGCTGTGCCCACCCAGCTCGCCGTCGAAGCGAAAGTTGAACAACTCTTGCAGAGTCGGGTCCGCGTCGGACAAGGCCAGCAGACAGTTGCGTATGTCGCCCGGGGCCAGGATCTTGTATCCGCGGCGCAATGCGCCGGAACTGCCACCGTCGTCTGCAACCGTGACGATGGCCGTGAGACGGTCTTGGTCTGCCTCGTCGCGCATACCCACTGGGAAATGCAGCACGCGCATGCCCTGCAGCAGCGAAGCGAGACCCGTGCCGCCGCCGAGCGCTGTGATGCGCAGCGGCGTGGTGCGGGCGTCCATAAACTCGGCATCGCCGAGCCTGGAACCAGTCGCATAATCCAGGGTAGATTCGAACATCATGGCGTAGTCCTCAGGATCACTGCAGACCGAGGCTATTGCCTGAGCCCAGGCTCTGGCGCGGCGGCGGAGGCGGTGATGGGGCTTCCACCGCATGGGATCTCAGCGCGGCCGCCAGCCCGGGCAGCAGCGGCTGACTGGGCGGCTCGGCTTCGAGCCCACCATCCATGGTGGCTCCGCCCTTTTGCGCCTGATCCAACCGCCGATGCCCGAGCAGCACGACTTTGATGGTCTCGAACATGATGCGCATGTCGAGCCATACCGAGTAATGTTTGATGTAGTACAGGTCGTAGCGTAGCTTCTCGATCTCTTCGTCGAGACCGTTGGCATACTTGTAGCGCACTTGGGCCCAGCCGGTAATGCCCGGCCTGATCGAGGAACGCAGCGAGTAATAGGGGATTTGCTCCCCGCATTCCGGGGTATTGCGCGACACCAGGATGAAAAGACGCCGATTGCTATCCGGATGCGGGCGCGGGCCGACCAGGTTCATGTCGCCACGCAGCACGTTGATGAACTGCGGCAACTCGTCAAGCCGGAACTTACGCAGCCAGCGGCCGCTACGGGTGATCCGAGCTTCGTTGTCAGCGGCCCATTCTGAATGCTTGTCTGATGTGGTGCGCATGCTGCGGAACTTGAGCAGCTTGAAGCGCCGGCCGCCCAGGCCAACTCGCTCTTGCACGAACAACACCGGGCCGGGCGAATCTAGGCGTATGCACAAGGCCAGCAGCGCCATCACCGGAGACAAGATCACGGTCGCGCAGGCCGCGATGGCCCAACTGAAGCCGCGGGCGAACCAGCGCGCCAGGCGCGAAGGCCTGAACTCGCTGGAGAACAATACGCTGCTGGCGGTCAGGGACTCTATGGCAAGCTTGCCGGTTAGCCGCTCGTAGGCATCCAGGCCGGTCTCGACCTCCAGGTCACGGATGGCCTGCATCTCGACTAGGAAATCTGCGCTGAGATGTGCATATTGGTCTTCCATGGCGACGATGACCCGATCCAACGGCTCCCTGGAGAGTATCTGCTTCAGCTCGGATAGAGCGCCGAGGCGCCTGCAATCGAACGGCGGCTCCACCTCGCGGCTCTCGGTGATCACGCCGCATAGCTGCGCCTGACCATCCGGCCGGGCTAGGTACTCCAGCACCAGCCTATAGGCGAGCGTGCCGGTACCGAGGATGGCCACCTTCTCAGCCATTACCCGGCGTCTCCTGTGCCTGCAGGCGTGGCTCACGGCGCGGTTGGGTCTCGCGCATCGGCATGCCATAACGGTAGTAACCGTAGTAGCGGCGCGGCATCAGATCGCCGCGATTGAACACCAGGCCGAGCAGCTTGTCTGGGCCAATCAAGTCCAGAGCTTCCTCCAGCATGGGGCGCGGTGTGCGATGGGCGGATACCACCATCAGGAAGTAATCCACGAAGCGGCGGATCACTCGGCAGTCCGACACAGGTACCACCGGCGGAGCGTCGAGGATGACGTATTGATACTGCTTGCTGGCTTCGGTCAGCAGCTGCTCGAAGCGACCGGAACGCAGTAGTTCGTAGGGTGCGCTGACCCGGGACCCGGTGAATACGATGGATAGGTTGGTGCCCTGCAGCGGGCGCGCCACGTCGTTCAGAGACAGGGTCGAGGACATGATGGCATCGGTCAGCCCATTGACGCCCGGGTTGCCCAGTTTGAGATGCTCCTTGAGCGCAGCGGACTCGCGGCGCAGGTCCACGTCCACCAGCAACACGCGCGAATCGCGAGCCTGGGCCAGGGCCGCCGCGAGGTTGAGCGCGGTGAGGGACTTGCCGTCCCCGGCCGCCGGACTGCAGATGGCCACGGTGGTGCCACGGTTGCTGCGACGCTTCTCTTCCAGCACGTAACGCAGTTTGCGGTACTGCTCGGCCTCGTAGGAATCCGGCTCCGTGAGGCTGACGATGTGCTTATCCACCTGTTTGGCGTTGATCTCGGCATTGCGCGGGCGACCGGTCGGGGCCGGCTCCTTGACCTCTGTGCGAGCTCCCGATGCCTTGGCCTTATCCTTGGACTCCACGCGGATCACCGGTGGCACGCCGCGATTGATGGGCTTGGTGTTGTCTTGGCCTTGTAACATGTCAATTCTCCTCGATGCCTATTAGGATCGGATCCGCTCAACCGGGCGTATTGGTGCTGGTGGACCCGGGTGTGGCGTGCTTGGACAACATCCACACCAACTCGGTGTTACCTTGTCCCAGGAAAGACGAGGCCTGGGCCGCGACCACTGTCACTACCAACACCGATACGATGCCTATCCCCAGACGCAGGCGGCTGCGCCAGACATCCTCGCGGGTCACGATCTGCGGGATGTTGGCCAAGACCGGCAAGCGGCTGAATGCGCGCAGCTCTTCTATGCTGTGGAAGGACGGATCCATCTGTTCGAGGATGAAGACCAGGGCGGCTGCGAGGCCCAGTGACGCGACCAGGCAGAGGACCAGCAAGCGCAGGCGGTTCGGGCCCGCCGCATCGTTCGCCGGCACCGCGCCCTCCAGTAGCCGGTACTGCCCGGCCGGCGACTGCGGCAAAGGCACCTGCTCATAACGCTTCAATAACTGTGAATAGACATCCTGAGTCTCGGTATAGCCTTGGGTCAGGGCAGCTATCTGTTGCTCGCGGACTGGCATGTTCTCGATGCGGGCCTGATAACCGGCGATCTCCTGGCGCAGTTTCGCGTCTTGGTCCTGATAGGAACGGATGCTGCTGTCCAGGCTGCCATCGGTCTGCAACGGCTGCTGCACCGGCTCGCTGGCGGCCTGGTCGTCCTGGGCCTTCTTCAAGGCGGCGATCTGCTGCTTCAGGTGCACCACGTCCGGATACTGATCCGTGTAGCGGGTGCGCAGAGTGGCTAGCTCATCTTCCAGCTGCGGGAGATCGGCGGCGTCAGCTCCCTGGGGTGCTGAGCGATCCGGTTGCAGCTGCCGCTGCTGTTGCGCGAGACTCTGTGTCTGGGTAAGCGACTCGGCATTCTGCTGCAACTGGGAATCCAGCTGTTGAAGCATGGCGAGGCTGGTGGCCTGCTGGTCCGGTAATTCACCAAGATGGCTGGCACGGTAGGCATTGATGCGCTGGCCCTGGGCATCCAATTTGCGTTTGATGTCGACGATCTGGGCCTGCAAGGAGTTCAGGGTCGCAGCCGACTCCTGGGCACGCATGCGACTGTTCTGGTCCACGAATTCCTGAGCCAGGGCGTTGGTGACCTGGGCCACCTGCTTGGGATTCCAGCCCTGATAAGTAAGCGTGAAGCCGAAGGTCGGATCCTGACCCCACTGCTGCTGGCCGGCCTTCCGCTGCACCTGGATGTCCTGGCGCATGCGGGTCAACAGGGACTCGTCCGAAGTGTGCTTGCGCAAGCTCGGATAGAGATCGAACTTGTCGACGATCGCAAGCAGCCTGTCGCGGCTCAGGACCTCTTCGCTGACGGCATCGAGCCGGCTGTCCTGGTTCTGGGCACCCTGCCCTGCGCCTGTATCACCCGAAGATGCCTGCGGGTTCACCAGCAAGGTGGCAGTGGAACTGTAGATGTCTGGCAGGGCCGAGACGAAGCTGGCGGACACGGCGAATGCGAGTACGAAAGTTGCGATGGCGGGCCAGCGGCGGCGCTTCCAGAGACGCGACAGCGAACCGAACATCGAATCCTTGCTCTCCTGGGACTGTGCTTGCATGTCTATGTGCTCCGCCTCAGGGTACGGTGATGATGTCGCCGGGGTGGACGTAGAACGGAGGTTCTTCGCCGTATACCGCGGTGTCGTAGTCGAACATGATCCGGTGCTTGGAACCGTCCTCGTCGCGCAGGATCACGATCTTGGAGGGCGATGCGAACTCGCTTAAACCGCCTGCCTGGGCCAGTACGTCCAGCACGGTGGCGTCGTTCTTGAGCTCGTAGCGTCCGGGCGTCTTGACCTCGCCCAGCACCGAGACCGCGAAGCTGTGCACTTCCTGCACCACCACGGAGACCTCGGGGTCGGACATGTACTGGCGCAGGCGGTCGGCCAGGGTCTTCTGCAGTTGCATCGGCGTGAGGCCCGATGCCTGCACCTCGTTGATGAGTGGGAAGGAGATCATGCCGTCGGGTCGCACCGTATCGATGCGTTCGAGGGTCGCGTCCTTCCAGACCGAGATGTGCAGTACGTCGCCGGGGCCGATCACGTACTTCTCGACCCGGCAGCTCTCACCGTGACACTGAGCGTCAGCGACAGGCTGGTTATGGGCGCAGGCGATGAGAGATCCGAGCAACAGAGACAGGATCCCCGTCTTCAGTAATTCACGGAGGTGAAGTTTCATTTTGTTGGTCCGTGGTGGTGGGAGTGTTGGGATTGGTGAGCAATGGCGTGGGCGCGATCACGGCCGGACGCGGGGCCGGCCACTGATTCTCGAAAGGCGTGGCCCTGCGCTGCATGAAGGCACTGGGGCCGGCCACCGGCTCAGCGAACATGAAGCCGATGTAGACCACGTTGTTCAAGATCTTGGAGTCGACGCCGGTCAGCAGGCCGCGTTGTAGGTTGTACTCGTAGGATCCGACCAAGGACACCACCCGGGTGAGCCTGTAGTTGAAGCTCGCGTCCATGCGGTACAAAGTCGCCTTGGCGGTGCCGATGGTGTCACTGGAGAGGCTGGGAGCGACGTAGAACTCCAGTGCATCGCTGTAGTCATAGTCGAGCTTGGCGGTGAGGCTCTTGGTATCGGCTGGGCGGAACTCGCCGATCAAGGCCGTCTGGCTATGGGCATAATTGATGCCGAAGGTGCCTGTATCCAGGATGAAGTTCAGGCCGACGGAATAGTCCGCCGAACCCACCCCTTCGGTGCGGCGCGGACCGGCGGCCAAGGCGATGCTCGAGGTCGCCGTCATGAGATGCGTCCAGCCGAGGGTCGCGACCTCGGTATCCACTACATCGTTCGGGCCGAAGTCGTAACGAGTGGAGGCGAAATTGAAATCGCCGCTGTCACGGGGGGAGAACCGATGTTCCAGGCCCAGGGTGCCTGTATCCGAATAGGTATCGGTCAGGGCCGACGCCAGGGTCTCGACGTCGTGAGCGTACCCTACCCGCCCATAAGTCAGTTCGTCGAAGGCGTAGCCCAAGGACGGTGCCACGCTGGTATAGGTCGCGTGCACACGTCCCAAGCCGAGGCTCAGGGTGGGATCGAGTTCCGAGGGAGTCTGGGTCGCTGTGTAGTTGCTATCCAGCGAGAAGGTCATGCGCGGCGTGATCAGATAGTCGAGGTTCAAGGCCGCGTTGCGGCGCACGGTGTTGCCGTTCAGCCCGGTATCGTGGCGATAGCGCTCTGCATCGAAGGTATAGTAAGCGGCGATGTTCAGCGACTCGGAACCATACCCCGCTTCCAGGGCAGGACTGATCCTGAGGATCTCATCGGCCTGGCGGTCTGTGGAGGACAGAAATACATTATCGTTGTAGACGGCGCCGACGGCGACGGAGGGGCTGAGATAAGTCGCGGTATCGGAGCGGCCCTGCGGCGCGACGCTCAGCGAGAGCAACAATACGCCCGCCGCCGGTAGACGGCGCAGCAAAAGCATCCAGGCTTCCTTGCCCATGTGACCCATCCTTAGGTTATGCGCACGGCAAAGCCGTGCTTCAAATAGCCGCGACCAGTGTGCAGTCCACTTCGACTGCCAGGCTCCGGCGCAGCAACTCGATCGAGAGCACCAGCAGGCCGCGTTTCGATTCCTCACGGACGAACACGCCCTGCACGTTCGCCAGGGGGCCGCTGATGATCCGTACCGTCTGGCCTATCTTGAGATAGGGGTGCGGCATGCGGGGCAGATCGGACAGGTTCACCCTGCGGATCGCCTCTATCTCATCCTCCGGCACCGTCGCCAGCTTGTCCCAGCGTTCACCGAGTATCCGGACCAGGCCGCGGGCCTTGCTGATCTCTATGTACCCTGCTTTATCCATCGCATGGCGTACGAACAGGTATCCGGGGAAGAGCGGAGCCTTATATAGGCAACGCGTATGCTTGCGCCGAGACCATCGGTCCACCGTCGGGAGTAATACTTCGAAACCGCCGCCAGCAAGCTGCTCGTATACAGCCTGCTCGCAGTTGCTCTTTGTCCAGAGCACATGCCAATGCTGTGCGTCGCCGGGGAGATGAAGGCTCTCTTCCTGCGCCGATGCATCCATGAATCTCTCGTCGTTGTAACGCGGCAAAGCTTCGCCCCTTCGGTTCCCGTCATGAGAACCATAGAGTCATCCCAACGTGCTGTCTTGCCATGACGCTCATCTGCGTCTCCGGGGCGCGTTCCGTCGGCCCTCGGTGCTCTCGTGAGTTCGACATTTCTTGTGGGGGCCATTACCCCATTTATCGCGTAGCCAGCCAATCGGGGAAACACCCCTTTTGGCGCGGGAGAATCACTCGACCGGCTGATAGTGCGATTCACGTCGTGCTCTCGAACAGATGCATTCACGCTGGCGAATCCATGTGCAACATGCCGGCCTGGCGGTCATAACGTGGCGAGAGACCAGCGAAAGGCGCGGATACGGACACCGCTTCGGCATCGCGCATGGCCGCGATTAGGAGGTTGAGATGCGCATGCCATCCTGAGCCGACTCTGGATACCACGTGTGTGGGTAGACCGGAATGGATCAAGGACATCCAGGTGCTTTTCCCGCGGCCAGCGAGCTCGAAGCAGACGCTGCTGTCGGGCGAATGCGCATAGATGCCGCTCGTGACATTCGTCTCGCGGGAGGCATCTATCCAGGAATACGCCAGCGTGCGGAAGGCTTCGTAGCGGACGATGTTGCCGCGGATCAAGGTCCCGCAGTTCGAGCGCACCAGGGCCTCGCCGCTCTGGAAACGCAATCTGACGTTGCCGTGAAGACGCGACTCTAGGCTGCCATCCGCAAGCCACGCGCGCAGCCCCTCCGGCTGAGTGAGGTAGAACCAGGTGCGCTCGATACCGGCTGGCAGGGTGCAGGTGAAGCTGAGCAGATGGTTGTCGTCGATTAGTCCCAGGTTGGTCATGGTCTGACTCCTTTCAGTGGGAAGGCCTATCCGATGGTCTGATCTTGAATGCGTCCCTTTCGGGACTCAGGCCTACAGCTGGAGGCAGGCCGAGAGATGAAGGTGAAGAAGCGTCGCAGACCCGACCTGCCCTATCCATCGGGTATTCACTTGAAAGGTCCGCAGGAATTCATTGAGAGCCGGACGGGGTGGAAAACGGTGTATTTCAGGGGTGACCGCGCCCCTTGAATGCAGGATTCACCCTATTCGGTCGTGGCTATGACTGAATTAAGGTGTCTCTGCCGGACGGCTTCACCGTCCGAGGAGCGGGCGATGAACCAAGACATCCTAAGCGCACAGCGCGACACGCCGTCAGGCATACAGATGTCCGATGCCCCACGGCTCGACGCCCCTTTCCTCCACTCCATACAGCCCTGTCACCCCGCGCTCCCTTCGCTGGTCTCGGAGTGGGAACACCTCGCTCACCGTCTTACGGCCGAACCCTATCTGCAGCCCGGCTGGGCTCAGGCATGGTGGCGGGCTTTCGGCCATGGGGAGCCGGAGCTGCGCGTCCTGCGTCGCGGGGGCCGGCTAGTGGGTATGTTGCCGATCGCACGCCGCCAGAAACTCCTGGAATCCCCGGCCAACTACCACTCACCCAGTTTCGGATTGCTTGCCGAGGGCCGTGAAGCCGCGGCGGCCCTGGCCGTAGGGCTGTTCGACGACGGCCCCACCCATGTCTCCATCACTTCCCTCGACCCGGATGGACAGAGCCTGGAAGCGATGTGCCTGGCCGCAGAGGACGCAGGCTACCGTGCCGTGGTCCGGCCGTTCACCCGGTCACTCTATCTGGATGTGCAAGGCAGCTGGGACGACTATGAACGCAGGCTCAGTCACAACCTGCTGCGAGACCTGCGCAAATCCGGGAAGAGCCTGGCACGCGAGGGCAAGGTCGCAGTCGACGTGATCCGCAGCAGCGAGGGCCTCGATGAGCGCATGCGTGAGGCCTTCGTGGTGGAGGCTTCTGGATGGAAAGGCGCTGCCGGCACTGCCATCCAATCCGATCCGCGCACGCAACGCTTCTATACGGCGATCGGCCGGTGGGCGGCCGACGCGGGAGCGCTGCGCCTATACACGTTACGCGTGGACCGCCGGCCGCTGGCCATGTGCTTCGCGCTGCAGCAGCACGGCATCTGCCACCTGCTCAAGGCCGGCTATGACCCCGCATATGGTCGGTATTCTCCCGGAAAACTACTCATGCACGCCATGTTCCGTGACTGTTTCGAGAGCGGTGTCCGCCGGATCGAACTCAACGGTGATGCGGACCCTTATAAACTCTCGTGGGCCAGCGAATCCCACGAGTACAAACGACTGGAAGCCTTTGCACCGACGGTGGCGGGGCAGCTCGCTTGGGCGGCGTTCATCTACAGCCGGCCGGTCGCGAACCGCCTGTGCGAACGGCTGGGATTGCCACTCCCCGATCACCGGCAATAAGCCCGCTAAAGCAGCGCGCCCTCATGATGAGGGCGCGTCAATCCCGGAAAACTGGCCAGCCTGTCAGGCTACAGCTATGGAGCGGCGCTGGGGCGCGGCGATTCCTGGCTCTGCATCAGGCCTAGAGCCTGGGGAGCGATGGGCGCTCCATGGCGCAGGCGCTTGGCCAGATACATCAGCTGATCTGTACGGGTGAGCAACAAGGGCACACTCTCGTGGGGTTCTGCCTCACAACTACCACTGGAGATCGATAGGGCATGACCGTGCAGGGACTGCTCCGTCGCTGCCGACTCGACGCGTTTGGCTATCTCGAGGGCAGCCTCGAGCCCCGTCTGGGGCAGTAGGACTGCGAACTCATCGCCGCCCAAGCGATACACGATGTCGGACTTGCGTACCCGCATCCGCGCGGCGGTGGCTACCATGCGGATGGCTTCGTCTCCCGCCGGATGGCCATGCTCATCGTTGATGGTCTTGAGGTTGTCCACGTCGAAGAGGATCAGGCTATAAGGCTTATCATGGTGCACCTGCTCCTTCTTGAGCATGCGCGCATGCTCTTCGAAGGCACGCCGGTTCAAGAGGCCGGTCAGGGCATCCTCGCGGCTCTCGCGTACCGCCTGGTCGTACTGGCGGGCATTCTGGATGGCCGAGGCGACGATGTCGGCGAACATCTGACTGACATCCTCGTCCTCGGCGCTGAACGCATCCGGCTGCAGGGAAGCCATGTGCAGGATCCCCGCGATGGCCGCTTCGTGGCCGAAGAAGAATGGCGCGCTGACGGATGACCGGCTGCCGCTACGCGAAGAGACACGGCGCAGGGTCTGGTCCTCCTGTTGCGCATCGCTGCTGCGCACCGCCCGCTTGAGCTTGACCGCGTGCCCATGCGGCCCGCCGCCCAAGGGCATCTCCAGGAGGGCGAACCCGAGGATACCCACCGCTGCTTTGGCGGTGAGACGCTGGTTCTCCACCATGAAGATGGTGGCACCATCGGCACGCGTGAGCCGCGCGCATTCCTCTGCCACCACGTCCATGACGGCCTGCAGACTGCCGGACACGGTCATGACCTTGCCGATGCTGGTGACCACTTCCAGCAGCCGCTCACGGCCGACGCGCGTGCCGGTACGCGGCTCGACAGGGAGAGACTCTACATGCATGTCAGGGTCCTGCATGGGCCGTCTCCTTCACAAGAGCGCCGCCAGCCCCGACCGGCGGCTGGTACGCCGGCCCTACCCGGCCCATGCGTACCGTTGGACACTTTTCCTGGAGCCGCCCGATCAGGTGCTCACCCGGGGCCGGCCGACCATAGAAGTAACCTTGACCTTCATCGCAACCGTATTCGGTCAACATGCGCACCTGGGCGCGCGACTCCACGCCCTCGGCGCACACCTGGGCTCCCAGGCCGTGACCCAGGGCGATCACGGTCTTGATGAGTTCCTGGCTATGACTGTTCTCGGTGAGGTCGGTGATGAACGAACTGTCGACCTTGAGGCAATCGATGGGGAAACGGTGCAGATAACTCAGGGACGAATAACCGGTGCCGAAGTCATCCAAGGCCACGCGCATGCCTGCGTGCTTCACACCCTGCAGCACATCCATGGTCAGCTGCGGATCACTCATGGCCAGGCTCTCGGTGAGCTCAAGCTCGATGAACCGTGCGTAGCGCAGGTTCGGACCCAGAGCCTCATTCACGTCCCGGAGGAAGTCGCCCTTGGCGATCTGGGCATAGGAGACGTTCACGGAGACGTTGATGTACGGCAGGCCCGCATCTGACCAGTCGCGCAGGAAGGCCACGCTCTCGGCCAGCACCCAGCGGCCGATATCCACAATCAACCCCGACTCCTCGGCGATGCCGATAAAAGCTGATGGCAGCACTAGCCCGCGGCGCGGATGGCGCCAGCGCAACAAGGCCTCGCAACCACAGATGGCACCGCTCTTGAGGCAGACCCGCGGCTGGAAATAGAGTTGCAGCTCGCGGCGCTCCAGGGCCTTCTCCAGGTCCTTCTTCAGTTTCACGCGGCTCACCACCTGTTCAGCGATCTCCGGCTTGTACCAGCAGGAGCGATTCAAGCCTTCTGTGGTGGCACGACGCATGGCGATATTGGCACGTGCCAGCAAGTCTTCTGCGTTGGAGCCATCCTCAGGATAGATGCAGAGGCCGATGTTTAGATCCAGGGTCATAGCCTCTCCCTGGATGAGGAAAGTGCGTTTTCCGCTCTCCAGCATGCGCTGCACGATCTCTAGGGCTTGTTGGCGCGAGTCCACGCCCTGCATGTGCAGCACGAATACGCCTGGGCCCACGCAACCGACTAGGTCGTCGCCCTTGGCCAGCATGCGCAGGTAACGGCCGAACACACCCAGCCAGAGGTTCAGACTCTTGGAACCGAAACGATGCACCAGGTAGTCGTAACGATCGATGATCACCGTCAGCACCACGGCCGGCTCCTGCCGCGTCAGTGGGTCCCTGAGCGTCGCGTCGACGCGCTTTATCCATTCGGCGCGGCCCAGCAACTTCGTGGAGGGATCGTGCCGCGCCATATAGAGCTCGCGCTGCGCCTGCTCACGGCTGTCGGTATCGCGACGCAGCAGTAGGAACATCAGGGTGCCAGTGGCTGCCGCCACCAGGACGCCTTTGAGTGCGAGGAAATAACCGATGCGATGGGAATCGGCGGTCAGCGCGAGAGTCAGCGCATCCGAGAGGGCGATGGCGATCCCCGCCAGCGCTGCGTAAGCGAGCACCGTCCTTGGCACAGTTCGCGTAAGACCGCGCAACTTGGGCAATACTTTCGTATAACGGTCCATGTTCCCAGCCCACCGCTTGTACACGACGTCAAATCTATAGGGGAAGCGATACGCCAGGTATGGGGTAAAGACCCGATTCAGAAGATGTGAAAGACCCGAAAGTAAAACCTGCCACAGACGGGCTTTATGTCGTGAAAGAGCGCGACGGGGACCGGAGGCCCAGGCACGGCGCGGACCGCGCAAATCACGGTGTGAGGTGGGTCACATCGGGGGAATTTGGTGACCGTCCGACTCCATCAAACTAAAAAGACCTCCATCTAGGAGGTCTATTAGTTTGAATTGGCGGAGGGAGTGAGATTCGAACTCACGAAGGACTTACGCCCTTGCCGGTTTTCAAGACCGGTGCCTTAAACCACTCGGCCATCCCTCCAGATACAACATACAATCGGGAGGTGGTTTTCAAGACGCTCGACGCTGTCGCGTCTCGCCTTATCCCACTCGGCCACCTTTCCGACCGCAAGCATTATATAACCGAGATACCGCCCATGTAGGGATGTAGGGCGAAGGGCACATGGATCCTGCCCTGCTCATCCTGGAAATTCTCCATGATGGCGATGAGCGCGCGGCCCACGGCCACGCCGGAGCCGTTCAAGGTATGCAACAACTCGGGCTTGCCGGTCTCGGGGTTACGCCAGCGGGCCTGCATGCGGCGGGCCTGGAAGTCGGTGCAGTTGCTGCAGGAGGATATCTCCCGGTAGCGGCCTTCGCTCGGGAGCCAGACTTCCAGGTCATAGGTCTTGGCGGCAGCGAAGCCGATGTCGCCTCCACAGAGGGCCATGACCCGGTACGGCAATTCAAGTTTCTGCAAGACCTTCTCGGCATGACCGATGAGTTCTTCCAAAGCTTGGAAGGAATCAGCGGGCTTCACCATCTGCACCAGCTCGACCTTCTCGAATTGATGCTGGCGGATCATGCCCCGGGTATCCTTGCCGGCCGCGCCAGCTTCGGCGCGGAAGCACGGTGTGTGCGCCGCATAGCGGCGCGGCAGCGTCGCAGCTTCGAAGATGGCGTCACGCGCCTGGTTGGTCACCGGCACTTCGGCAGTGGGGATCAGATAGTAACGATGCTCGCCCGAGACCTGGAACAGGTCCTCTTCGAACTTGGGCAACTGGCCGGTGCCGCGCATGGAGGCGGCGTTCACCATGTAGGGGACATAGACTTCGGAATAGCCATGCTCGGTGGTGTGCAGATCGAGCATGAACTGGATGAGGGCCCGGTGCAGCCGTGCCAAAGGCCCGTGCAATACCGTGAAGCGCGTACCGGTGAGTTTAGCGGCCATCTCTGCATCCAGCAATCCGCGTGCAGCGCCCAGATCCACGTGGTCCTTGGGTTTGAAACCCAATTTTTTGGGCTCACCCCAACGACGGATCTCCTCATTGGAGTTCTCATCCGGACCGTCCGGCACGCTCTCGTGCAGCAGGTTCGGCAGGCCGAGCTGCATGGATTCGAGCTCAGCTTCCACTTTGGCAAAATCTTCCTCGGCAGCCTTTAACTTGGAACCCAGGTCGCCCACCTGAGCCATGAGCGGCGCCGTATCCAGACCCTTACCCTTGGCCATGCCGATCTCCTTGGACCGGGCATTACGCTCATTGCGCAGTTGCTCCATGCGGGTCTGGAGCTCCTTGCGGCTATCTTCCAGCCTGCCGTAGGTATTGGTATCCAGCACGAAACCGCGGCGCTTCAAGGCGGCGGCGGCGCCGGGCAGGTCATTGCGGAGCAGTTTCGGGTCGATCATGAGGTTCTACTTATCGGTCTTCTTGGTCTTACGGGCAGCCTGGTTACGGGTCCGGAGGTCGTTGAGCTTCTCGGCGATCTTGATCTCGAGCCCACGGGGCACGGGATGATAATAGTTTTTCTCCTGCATGTCCTCAGGGAAATAGCGCTCGCCGGCGGCGAAGGCATCCACCTCCTCATGGGCATAGCGATACTCGCGCCCGAAACCCAAGCCCTTCATGAGCCTGGTAGGCGCGTTACGCAGGTGCAGGGGTACATCACGGGTACCGCTCTCCCGGGCATCCTGCATGGCTTCGCCGAAGGCGGAGTACACAGCATTGCTCTTGGGCGCCATAGCGAGATAGACCACTGCCTGGGCCAGGGCCAACTCCCCTTCCGGACTGCCGAGCCGTTCCAGTACTTCCCAAGCGGCCAAAGCCAGGTCGAGGCCCCTGGGGTCAGCGTTGCCGATATCCTCAGAGGCCATGCGTACCACCCGGCGCGCTATATATAGAGGATCACAGCCCCCATCCAGCATCCGTGCCATCCAATATAAGGAGGCGTCGGGCGATGAGCCCCGCACCGACTTGTGCAGGGCCGAGATCTGGTCATAGAAGATGTCCCCGCCCTTGTCGAACCGGCGCACCCCACCGCTGACGACGTCTTGCACAGCGGCAGGACCTATCTTCCCGCCCTCCGCCAGATCCGCGGCTATCTCCAGCAGGTTCAGCGCACGCCGGCCATCCCCGTCCGCCGCGGCGGCCAGTTGATCTCGCAGTTCAGGAGCCATCTCGAGATGCCGGTCGCCCAGCCCCCGCTCTGTATCCGTGAGGGCTGTATCGATGATGCGACGGATGTCTTCGCCAGTGAGGGACTTGAGCACATAGACCCGGGCCCGGGACAGGAGCGCGTTGTTGAGCTCGAAAGAGGGGTTCTCGGTGGTGGCGCCGATGAAGATCAGGGTGCCATCTTCTACATAGGGCAGGAAGGCATCCTGTTGGCTCTTATTGAAGCGGTGCACCTCGTCCAGGAACAACACCGTCCCCCGACCGTCCACAGCGCGTACTTCCCGCGCCTCCTCTACCGCCGCCCGCACGTCCTTGACGCCGGCCATCACCGCCGAGAGGGCGATGAAATGCGCCTGGCAGCGCTCCGCCAGCATGCGGGCGAGCGTAGTCTTGCCGGTACCCGGCGGTCCCCAGAAGATCATGGAGTGAAGTTGGCCACTCTCGAGGGCGCGGCGCAGGGGCTTGCCGGGCGCCAGGAGGTGGATCTGCCCCGTGAACTCCTCTATCCGGTGCGGCCGCATGCGGTCCGCGAGAGGTCTGAATTCAGGCGCGGGCGCGCGCATATCTCACTGTCAGCCAGGACTTGACCTGTAAGGCCCAGCGGGCCGGGAACCAGGCACCGATGCCGATGCCGACGCAATCGGCGACCCAATCGAGCCAATCCGGGTCACGTCCGGTATAGCCCTGCAGGATCTCGACGGCGCCACCTAACACCGCGAAGAACAAAGTCACCCAAAACCAGCGCCGCGGGAAGGCAGCCGTGAACCAGGCAGTCAGGAGCAGATAGGCACCGCAATGCTCGAACTTGTCGAACTGCGGTAGCGGCAACTCAAGTATCTGAGGCGGTGAAGGCGTGAGGCTGCCCCACACGATCAATGCCATCAGCGCCAGACCTGCCGTGAGCCAGGTGCGTTGTACGGACACGGTGGTGGCTTGATCAGCCATGGTTGACCCCGTCGCCCGCATCGCCGATGACGTCGGCGCCGGACGGCGGCATGAACTTGAAGCTGTCATCGCTCAGCGTCGGATTGCGCTGGATGTGGTCGAAACTGACACGGGTGGTGTTGCCCAGGTTGTCCTTGAGATCCATCTCGGCGATATCTGCACCCTTGAAACCGAGGCGCACGCTCTGGAAGTCCGAGTCCTTCACCTTGGGAGTGAGACCGACCCAGACGAGACCGTCCTTCTCGCCCTCCTCCGTCACCGTGAATTCCTTGTCCACGTCGTTGGAACCGGCGAGCAGCACAGCCGGGCTCGCCGCCAGGGTGTCGTTGAGCGGCTTCACCGTCACTTGTTGCAGGGGCACGTCGTAAAGCCAGAGGCGCTTGCCATCAGCTACCACGGTCTCGGCATTGGGTTTGGCGTAGTCCCAGCGGAAGCGGTCAGGCCGCTTGATGAGTAGGGTTCCGTTGGTCTGCTTCAACTGCTTGAGGTTCGCATCAAGTACTACTTGAGTGAAATCCGCTTTCAGGGTCTTCACGTCCTTCAAGAAAGCCTGCATACGCTGGATACCGCTATCGGCAGCGTAGGACGGCAGACTCAAGGTGGACAACAACAAGGCAAGCCACAGGCTTCTCATCTGATTGCTCCGGGTCATTCGTCCGCGCCGGGAGGCGGCGCAGCGGCCAGCACCTCGCGGGCGCCGTTGGATTGCAAGGGGCCGACGATGCCGCGCGCTTCCATCTCTTCGATCATTCGCGCCGCACGGTTGTAACCGATCTTGAGGCGGCGCTGCACTCCGGAGATCGAGGCCTTGCGGCTCTCGGTCACGATGCGTACAGCCTGGTCATACAGGGGATCCGCTTCGGCGCTGACTTCCCCATCCTCGCCCGCTTCAGAAGCGAAACCGGGTATCGGTTCGCCGGGGCCGGAGAGTATCTCGTTGATATAGTGCGGCTGGCCTTTGCGCTTCAAGTGCGCCACCACCTTGTGCACTTCCTGGTCGCTGACGAAAGCGCCGTGGATGCGGGTCGGTACCGAGGTGCCGCCCGGCAGATACAGCATGTCGCCGTGGCCCAGGAGCGCTTCCGCGCCCTGTTGGTCCAGGATGGTGCGGGAATCCACCCGCGCCGAAACCTGGAAGGCGATGCGGGTCGGGATGTTGGCCTTGATGAGACCGGTGATTACGTCCACCGAAGGGCGCTGGGTCGCGAGCACCAAGTGGATGCCGGAGGCGCGGGCTTTCTGCGCCAGGCGCGCGATCAGCTCTTCCACCTTCTTGCCCACCACCATCATCATGTCGGCGAGCTCGTCTATCACCACCACGATGTTGGGCATGGGTTGCAGACGCGGGATATCCGAATCTGGCAAGAGCGCCAGCTTCTCAGGCGTGAGCAAGGGATCGATGATGGGCTTCTTGGCGTCGATGGCGTCCTTGACCTTGCGGTTATAGCCCGCTAGGTTGCGCACGCCCAGAGCCGCCATCAGGCGGTAGCGACGCTCCATCTCTACCACGCACCAGCGCAGCGCATTGGAAGCTTCCTTCATGTCGGTCACGACGGGCGCCAGGAGATGCGGGATACCCTCGTACACCGAGAGCTCCAGCATCTTGGGGTCGATCATGATCATGCGCACGTTCTCGGCCGTAGCCTTGTACACGAGGCTCAAGATCATGGCGTTGATCCCCACCGACTTGCCGGAACCGGTGGTACCGGCGATGAGCAGGTGCGGCATCTTCTCAAGATCCGCGACCATGGAGTTGCCACCGATGTCCTTGCCCAAAGCCAGGGTCAGGGGCGAGGCACTGTCGTCATATTCCTTGGAACGCAGGATCTCACCCAGGGTGACGAGCTGGCGGGCTTCATTGGGTATCTCGAGTCCCACCACGGACTTGCCGGGGATGACCTCCACCACACGCACGCTGATGGCCGAGAGGCCGCGGGCTAGGTCCTTGGACAGATTGGTGATCTGACTCACTTTCACGCCGGGTGCCGGCTGCAGCTCGAAGCGCGTGACCACGGGACCCGGGTTCACCGCGACCACCTGCACGTCCACACCAAAGTCCTTGAGCTTGATCTCGACGGTGCGGGACATGGCCTCCAGGGCAGCCTCGGAATAACCCTCCACCCTCGGCGGCTTGTCATCCAGGAGCGAGAGCGGCGGCAGTTCCGCATCCGAGGGCGGTTCGAATAGCGGCACCTGCTTCTCGCGTTCGGCGCGCGGGCTCGGCGCCACCGGTTTGGCGATGGGCTCGATGCGCGGCTTGGGTTTCTTCTTGACCTCTTCCTGGTGGACCTTGATGACTTCCACCTGCTGTTCGCGCGCCTTACGCGCGGCGATGGTCTCCCGCAGCCAGGCCCAGCGGTTGCGGGAGCGTTCCCAGAGCAACAGGGTCCAGTGGCCGACCCGGTCCATGACTGCGAGCCAGGAGATGCCGGTAAAGACGGTGACAGCGCCTAAGAACAAGGCCAGCAGCACCAGCGTGGCGCCAAGCGGACTCAAGGCATGGGCGAGGCTCTTGCCCACCAGCACACCCAGCACGCCTCCCGCATCCTGCAGGCCGGCGCCACTGCCATAGCCGATGGAGGCGAGACCGCTGGCGGTGATGAGTGACAGCAATAAGCCGCCGATGCGCGCCGAGAGATGCAGTTTGTTGACGGGTTCGGTGGAGCGGCGTGCCCGGAAGATGAGCCAACCGGACCAGATGAGCAGCCCAGCCAAGATGTACGCGGGGTAGCCGATCAGGAAATACAGGAAGTCGGCGAGCCAGGCCCCGACGGGGCCGATGGCGTTATGGATGTGATGCCCCGACTCACCACTATAGGTGTAGCCGGGATCATGGGGATCGTAAGTAGACAGCGCCAGCAACAACACCAACCCCGCCACCAGGAACATCCACAGGGCCGCTTCCTTGAGGCCCTGCGCCAGATGGATCGCCAGTGGCGAGCGTTCTTCTTCTTTGCGTGTCGCTTGCGCCAAGGCTTACTTCAGCAGTGCCGGGTGTACGACCTTGCCGCCTTCCACGTTGATGCCTTTACGCAAGGACTCAAGGTCGCGCCAGCCGCCGGCCGCGAGCTTCACCGCGTAGGGGGTGATGGCTGCTGACAGCGCTTGCGAGGACGTGCGCGGCACTGCCCCCGGCATGTTCGTGACGGTGAAGTGCGTGACGCCTTCCCACACGTAGGTAGGGTTGTCCCAGGTGGTCGGCTTGGTGGTCTCCACGCAGCCGCCCTGGTCCACGGAGATATCCGCCACCACGGAGCCCGGTTGCATGCTGCGCACCATGTCGGCGCTCACCACGTGCGGGGCTTTCTCGCCGGTGACCAGCACCGCGCCCACCACGATGTCGGCGTACTTCACCGCTTCCGCGATGTCAGCGGTATGCGGGTAAAGTGCAGTGACGTTCGGCCCCAGGTCGCGCATGCGCTCCATGCGGTCGCGGGAGATATCGAACACCGTCACCTGGGCGCCCATGCCCGCGGCCACGATGGCGGAAGCGCCACCCGCGACGCCCGCACCGACGATGACCACACGGCCACGTTTGGCGGCAGGTACGCCGCCCAAGAGGATGCCCTTGCCACCCATAGGCTGATGCAAGAGGTGCGTACCCACCTGGATGGAGAGGCGCCCGGCGATGTCGCTCATGGGAGCCAAGAGCGGCAGGCGGCCGCCCTCTTCCACGGTCTCGAAGGCGACGGCGGTACAGCCGATCTTCTTCAGACTCTCGGTGAGGTCCGGCAGCGCAGCGAGATGCAGATAGCAGAACAGCAGGTGCTCCTTGCGCAGGAGTTCCAGGTCAGCCTTGATGGGCTCCTTCACCTTCACGATCATCTCGGCCTTGCCGTAGACGTCGGCAGCAGTGTTCAGCACTTCGACGCCGACACTGCGGAAGTTGTCGTCGCTATAGCCGCTCTTGATGCCGGCGTTCTTCTCGATGAAGACCTGGTGACCGTGGCGGACCAGCTCGGCAGCAGCAGCCGGGATCAGGCCTACGCGGCCTTCGAGCGGCTTCAGCTCGCGGGGTATACCGATGCGCATGAAAAAGCTCCTTTACGCTATCCGTTGAATTTCGTTAACATTTGAAATAACGCACGGTCCGTACCTGTCTCTAGGTCCGGATCGCGGAATCTTTAGGGTCCGCCCCCTGTCCACACGCCCCGCCCTGCCGTGGCGCGTCGCTTGAGGGGTGGGCCGGGGATATCCTCACACAGGTGGCGTTACCGGGGGCTCAAGCCCTTGAAAACGCTAGGTTCGCCGCCAAATCGTCGTCTCCAGAAGGCCAATTATACATGACCAAGCACGCACGCCTCCTCATCCTGGGCTCCGGACCGGCAGGCTATACCGCCGCCGTCTACGCCGCGCGCGCCAACCTGAAACCGGTGCTGGTCACTGGCCTGGAACAGGGTGGGCAACTCATGACCACCACCGAAGTGGATAACTGGCCCGGCGACGTGCACGGCCTCCTGGGCCCGGACCTCATGGAGCGCATGCGCAAGCATGCCGAGCGCTTCAACACCGAGATCGTCTCGGACCATATCCATACCGCCGACCTCAAGAGCCAGCCCTTCCGCCTGCATGGAGACCGGGGCGAGTACACCTGCGATGCGCTGATCATCGCCACCGGCGCCACCGCCAAGTACCTGGGGCTGCCCTCCGAGGAGGCTTTCAAGGGCAAGGGCGTCTCCGCCTGTGCCACCTGCGATGGCTTCTTCTATAAGAATCAGCATGTGGCGGTCATCGGCGGCGGTAACACCGCCGTGGAAGAGGCCCTGTACCTGTCCAACATCGCCTCCAAGGTCTCGGTAGTGCACCGCCGCGACAAGTTCCGCTCCGAGAAGATCCTGGCGGACGAACTCATCGCCAAGACCCGGGGTGGGAACGTGGAGATCCTCTGGGATCACGAACTGGACGAAGTGGTGGGGGACGATTCCGGCGTCACCGGCATCCGGGTGCGCAGCACCAAAGATACCGCCAAGACCCTAGACGTGGGGTCCAAGGGCGTGTTCATCGCCATCGGCCACTCTCCCAACACCCAACTCTTCACCGGTCAGCTGGAGATGAAGAACGGCTACATCGTGGTAAGGAGCGGTATCGAAGGCGGCGCTACCGGCACCAGCATCCCCGGGGTGTTCGCTGCGGGTGATGTGATGGACCAGGTGTATCGCCAGGCGGTCACCTCCGCCGGTACCGGCTGCATGGCAGCACTGGACGCTGATAAATATCTCGAATCCCTCAACCGCGGTCACTGAGCTAAGCTACCTGTGCCATGAAGGTGCAGGTAAATAAGTCCATAGACGACATATCCGCCGGCGAGTGGAACGCTCTCGCCGGCGAAAACCCCTTCCTGCGTCATGAGTTCCTGGCAGCCTTGGAACATAGTGGCTCGGCGAATGCCAAGAGCGGCTGGGCGCCGCTGCATCTCTCCTGTCGCAACGCGCAAGGCATGCTACTGGGCGCCCTGCCCCTCTATCTCAAATCCCATTCCTACGGCGAATTCGTGTTCGACTGGGCCTGGGCCGATGCCTACCAGCGCAACGGCCTTCCTTATTATCCGAAGCTCGTCTCCTCAGTGCCTTACTCGCCCGTGCCCGGCCCTCGGCTGCTGATCACGGCTAGTGCTGACTCCGCTGAGGTGAGCGCGAACTTGATCGCTGAGGCCCACACTCTGGCGAAGGAACTGCACTGCTCTTCCATCCATTGCCTGTTCCCCCTTGAGGGGGAACTCCCAGCCTGGAAGCGCGCCGGCTTCCTTACCCGCACCGACACCCAATTCCACTGGCACGATCGGGGCTACCGGGACTTCGAACATTTCCTGGAGAGCTTCACTGCCGACAAGCGGAAGAAAGTGCATCGGGAACGACGCCGTATCGCCGAGGCCGGCATCGAGATGCGCATGCTCTCGGGGACGGAGCTGGATTGGAAACTGATGGATGCCATGTACCGATTCTACACGGCCACCTACGACAAGCGCGGTCGCCATGCTTATCTGACCCGCAGCTTCTTCGACGAGTTGCAGAAGACCATGCCTGAGTCGCTGATGATCTGTTTTGCCTTCCTGCAGGGTGAGCCCGTGGCAGCCGCCATCTGTCTGCAAGGCGGCGACACCTTGTATGGCAGGCACTGGGGCTCCGAGCAGGAGTTCCATAGCCTGCACTTCGAAGCCTGCTACTACCAAGGTATCGAGTACTGCATCAAACGTGGGCTCAAGCACTTCAACCCCGGCACCCAGGGGGAGCACAAGATCAGCCGCGGCTTCGAACCGACCTATACCTGGTCCACCCATTGGCTCGCAGACCCGCGTTTCCAGGCCGCCATTGACGAATACCTGCAGCGGGAACAGCATCATGTGACTGCGTATCTGCATGAGACCGAGACCCACCTGCCCTTCCACGCAGACCAGGGAGCCGACGACTGAGGCATATATATAGATGCAGACCCTGCCCCTAAGACGCATCCTCCCGGAGGATCCACCGGCAGCCTTCCCGGACCCAGCCCGAGCATTGCGAGAGCCGGACGGCCTCTTGGCCGTGGGCGGCGATCTCTCGCCGGAGCGCCTGCTCTACGCTTATCGCCATGGCATCTTCCCCTGGTACGACGCAGGCCTGCCGATCCTCTGGTGGTCTCCGGACCCACGCGCAGTATTCCTTCCGGAATCATTGCATGTAAGCCGCTCACTGCGCCGGCGCATGGCACGCGGCGGTTACGAACTTCGCTTCGATACCGCCTTCGCCGAGGTCATGGAGGCCTGTGCCGGACCGCGTCCACAACATCCGGAAGGTGGCACCTGGATCAATGTTGATATGAAGGCTGCTTATGCCGAACTGTACCGGCTCGGCCACGCCCATTCGGTTGAACTATGGGTGGCTGGGAAGCTGGCTGGCGGGCTCTATGGCGTGGCCGTGGGCCGGGTGTTCTTCGGTGAATCCATGTTCAGCCGAGTTACCGATGCCTCGAAGATCGTGCTGGTCACGCTGATGGAGCGTCTAGAACGGTGGGGCTACGCTTTCATGGATTGTCAGGTGCAATCTGAGCATCTCGAGACCATGGGCAGCGTGCCGGTGCCACGCACTGATTTCCTGCGCATGCTCTCGACCTTCTGCCAGCAGGCGGTGAGCGATGCGGCCTGGCGGCCGGAATCTTGAGCATGGCCGACACCCACAACCTCGACCTCTATATCTCGCCGGAACACCCCTGCAACTACCTGCCGGAACGCCAGGCGCGCACGGTATTCGTGGATCCGAGATTGGGCATGGATCAGTCTCTCTATGGCGTGCTGGCAACTCACGGATTCCGCCGCAGTGGCCCTTATGTATATCGTCCCCATTGCGAAGGCTGTCAGGCCTGCGTGCCGATCCGGGTGCCAGTCTCGGCTTTCAAACCGGATCGGGGCCAGAAGCGGGTCTTGAAGCGCAACTCCGATCTGCTCTGCATCGAGCGTCCCGCGGAGTTCGACCCGGAACATTTCGCGCTGTATGGCCGTTATGTGGCGGCACGCCATCCGGATGGCGGCATGGCCAGCGGCGGAGAAACGGATTACCGCCAGTTCCTTTTGAGCCCTTGGGGCAAGACCTGCCTCATGGAGCTTAGGCTCGATGGCCGGCTCTTGGCGGTGGCAGTGACCGACGAGCTTCCAGATGCGTTGTCCGCGGTCTACACCTTTTACGACCCCATGCTTCCGGAGCGGAGCCTGGGTACCTACGCGATCCTGATACAGATAGAACGGGCCCGCCGCCGCCGCCTGGCATGGCTATATCTCGGCTATTGGATAGCGGAAAGCCGCAAGATGTCCTACAAGCACCGTTTCCGGCCCTTCGAGACCCTGGGGACAGACGGCTGGCAGGCCGGTGCCCAGGCCGCACAAGTTGAATAGCTGCGGCCGATACGTCAGAATCTGCGCGCTCAACAAACCGCAGCAGGTCTATGGCTAAAGAAGAAAGCATCCAGATGGAAGGCAAGGTCGTGGAGACCCTGCCCAACACCACGTTCCGGGTCGAATTGGACAACGGCCACGTGGTGCTCGCCCACATCTCCGGGCGTATGCGTAAGCACTACATCCGCATCCTCACCGGTGACCGCGTCACTGTGGAACTAACTCCGTATGACCTCACTAAAGGTCGCATCGTCTTCCGGGGCAAATGATCGACGAGAGCCGGTGCGAAGCATGCGTCGCACTGTTCCGCGGCGAATAACGCCGAAATCTTCGTAAAGAAAAAGCCGGGGCAGGCCCCGGCTTTTTTTTCGTTCTGAGCGGACCGACCTCTACTCTTCTTCGGAATGGGCCGGCGCTGGCAGCTTCGGCGTGGCGGGTTCGATATCCATGTAGAACTCTCCGTCCTTGACCGTGACCCGCACGTGCCCACCCTGTATCAGGCGGCCGAACAACAGCTCTTCCGCCAGCGGCTTCTTCAAGGTGTCCTGCACCATGCGCGCCATGGGGCGGGCGCCCATCTTGGGGTCGTAGCCGCGCTCGGCGATGAGCTTGCGGGCCGCTTCGTCCACCGCCAGGGTCACGCCCTTGGCTTGGAGTTGCTCTTCCATCTCGATGACGAACTTGTCCACCACCTTGGCCACGGTGCGGTGATCCAGGCTGTTGAAGTGGATCACGGCATCCAGACGGTTACGGAACTCGGGGCTGAACATGCGCTTGATGGCCTGCATGCCATCCGGCGAGGCATCTTGGAGCGTGAAGCCGATGCCACTCTTGGCCATATCCTCGGCACCGGCGTTGGTGGTCATCACCAGGATCACATTGCGGAAATCCGCCTTGCGGCCGTTGTTGTCGGTCAGTGTGCCGTGGTCCATGACCTGCAACAGCAGGTTGAAGACCTCGGGGTGAGCCTTCTCGATCTCATCCAGCAGCAGCACGCAATGGGGCTGCTTCAAGATGGCTTCCGTGAGCAGGCCACCCTGGTCGAACCCTACGTAACCCGGAGGTGCGCCGATCAGCCGCGACACCGTGTGACGCTCCATATACTCGGACATGTCGAAGCGCACCAATTCGATGCCCATGATCATGGCGAGCTGGCGCGTGACCTCGGTCTTGCCGACGCCGGTGGGACCGGCGAACAGGAAGGAACCGATGGGCTTCTGTTCGCTGCCCAAGCCTGAACGCGCCATCTTGATGGCGGCGCCGAGGGCTTCGACGGCCTTGTCCTGGCCGTAGATCACCAGCTTCAGGTCCCGCTCCAGGTTGCGCAGGCTCTCCTTGTCGGAGGCCGAGACGCTCTTGGGGGGGATGCGGGCGATCTTAGCGACGATCTCCTCGATGTCCTGCACCGTGATGGTGCGACGGCGCTTGTTGGCGGGTTTCAGGCGCATGTTGGCGCCGGCTTCGTCGATGACGTCGATGGCCTTATCCGGCAGATGCCGGTCATTGATGAAGCGCGCCGCCAGGTCCGCGGCGATCTCCAGCACCTTGTTGGGGTATTTGACCCCATGGTGCTCCTCGAACTTGTGGCGCAGGCCCTTCAGGATGCGCGCGGTCTCTTCAATGGAGGGTTCCGGCACGTCGATCTTCTGGAAGCGCCGCGCCAGCGCCCTGTCCTTCTCGAAGATGCCACGGTATTCCTGGTAGGTGGTGGAACCGATGCAGCGCAGGCTGCCATTGGACAGCACCGGCTTGATGAGGTTGGAAGCGTCCATCACGCCGCCGGAAGCGGCGCCGGCACCGATTACGGTGTGGATCTCATCGATGAACAGGATCGCACCCGGGTCTTTCTTGAGCTCCGCCATCACGCCTTTCAAGCGCTTCTCGAAGTCGCCCCGATACTTGGTTCCGGCGATGAGCGAGCCCATGTCCAGCGAATACACCGTGGCGCCTTCCAGGACCTCAGGCACTCTCTTCTCAACGATCATCAGCGCCAGGCCTTCGGCCAGGGCAGTCTTGCCGACGCCGGCTTCGCCGACATACAGCGGGTTGTTCTTGCGGCGCCGGCACAGGATCTGCACCGTTCGCTCGATCTCATGCTCGCGACCGATCAACGGGTCGAGCTTGCCTTCGCGGGCCAGCTCATTGAGGTTGGAGGTGTAGGTCTCAAGGGCAGTGCGCCCGGGCTTGGCCGACCCTTCCTCCTCGTCCTCACCCGTCTCGGTGGGCGCCTCGCGGGCATCGTCCTCGCTGATCTTGGAGATGCCATGGGAGATGTAATTGACGATGTCCAGGCGCGACACGCCATGGCGGCCCAGTAGATAGACCGCATGGGATTCCTTCTCGCCGAAGATGGCTACCAGCACGTTGAGGCCGGTGACTTCTTTCTTGCCAGAAGACTGGATGTGGAACACCGCGCGTTGCAACACCCGCTGGAAGCCTAAGGTCGGTTGCACATCCGGCTCATCGGAGTCCACCAACGGCGTGGTCTCACGGATGTAGTCACTGAGCTCCCGGCGCAAGTTATCGATGCCGGTGCCGCAGGCCTTGAGTACATCCACCACACTCGGTACGTCCAGCAAAGCCAACAGCAGATGCTCCACGGTGATGAACTCGTGGCGCTGGGTGCGGGCCTCCTTGAAGGCAGCGTTCAGACAGAATTCCAGTTCTTTGCTCAACACGGGGCTCTCAAGCCTCCTCTAAGGTGCACAGCAACGGGTGCTGGTGCTTGCGGGAGTAGTCGTTCACATGAGCGGCCTTGGTCTCGGCGATCTCGTAGGTGAACACACCGCACACTCCCTTGCCGCGGGTATGGACGTGGAGCATGACCTGGGTGGCCTTGCTGCGGTCCATGCGGAAGAAGTTCTGCAGGATCTCCACAACGAACTCCATGGGGGTGTAGTCATCGTTTAACAAGACCACCTTATAGAGGGGTGGTTTCTTGACCCGCGGCTTGGTCTCCTCCACCAGGAGACCGCTGCGCTGGTCCTCATCGAGTCTTTCGTCTGCCATGCAGCAATTTTAGCCGAAAACGCCCCGCCCACAGGCCCGGTAATTCCGGGACCTTGAAGGCTAGCAACCGCGGGGAAACCAATCGGTGCGCGGGCTCACAGGCCGCGAAGATGTGTCGCGTGACGGCCGTCACATGCCGCCCACGGGCTCACTTGGCCTTGAGTTCGCCGCATGCGGCGAATGTCCCGCCAGGGATGGCCGGGCAAGGATCGACGCCAGGGAAGGTGCAGCGTGGACCCGGCGCCGAACTTATTTAGTCTTAAACGTAAAGACGCCATCCCAACCGTCGCCCGGAGGATGACTCCTGAAATATGCGATGCGGTCCAGGTACATGCCATATACGGGCATCCCCTGGTTGGATTGTTGCAGCTGGAAGAATTCTTTCTCGGCGCCATCCCAATCCTGGGCACGGTAGGCCGTGAGCGCCTGCTTGTGACGCAGCAACAGCGACTTCATGTCCTTACCCACCGCGTCCTTGTGCATGAGGGGCTCATAGATGCCCACCGGCTTCTCTTTGCCCTTGACCCGCACTCGGTCGAGCTCCAGGTATTGGAAGTCCGGCGCCGCGTCCTTAGTCATCTCGCTACACAGGATCTGCACCTTATATTCCTTGGTCAGGCCTTCCAGGCGGGAACTCAAGTTCACCGCATCGCCCATCACCGTGTAGGCGCGACGGAACTCGGAACCCATGTCTCCGACGCTCATCACGCCAGTGGTGATGCCGACACCGATGCGCAGCTTCGGCCAGCCCTTGGCCTCGAAGGTCTTGTTCAGCTCCGCCAAGGTGTCGGTCATCTGGAGGGCTGTCTCGACCGCGTACTTGGCATGGTCGGGATAATGCAGCGGCGCTCCCCAGAAGGACATGATGGCGTCACCCATGTATTTGTCGATGGTGCCGCGATGGGTATGGATGACGCGGGTCATGGGCGTCAGGTACTCGTTCATCAGCTGGGACAGGTCCTTGGGCTGCAGGGCCTCGGAGATGCTGGTGAAGTCGCGCACGTCGGCGAACATCACCGTGAGCTCACGGCTCTCGCTCTCCATGGACGCCGTGTCCTTGCGGGTATCCATCTCCTCCACCAGCTCCGGCGGGATGTACTGGCTGAACATCTTCGAGAGGTGGCGCTTGCCGCGGGACTCGACGAAGAAACCATACAGGAGATGGAACACATACAGCGCCAACAGGAATACCAGCGGCGGCATCAAGGGGAACACCACGGTGCCGTACTTCCACAGCGCCAGGTTACCGAACAGGATCACCACGCCCGTGCCCACCGCGACCACCGCGCCGGTGATGACGGAACGGGTTGTTGCGACCCAGGTGATGAGCACGGCGATGAGCGCCAGCAACAAGACCAGTGCACCACGCAGATACTGCGGATGGGCATTCATCACGCGGTTGTCGAACACGCCGGACATGAGGTTGGCATGCACCTCCACTCCGGGGTACGACAATCCAACCGGCGTGCTCCGCAAGTCCTCAAGCCCAGGTGACGAGGTGCCGATGTAGACCACCGCGTCGTTGAGCACATCGGCTGGCGCCACGCCCTTGATGACGTCTGTGGCCGAGACATAAGGAAAACTCTTGAAGGGACCGCGGTATGGCACCAACGCATTCATCTCATCATCCACCGGGATGACGGCATTGCCGACCACCACGTCTTCCAGGTGGCCCATGTCCTGGACGCCCGAATCGAAACCCAAGGTCACTGGTGCGCCGTTCTCCAAGACCTGCAACACCGCGATATCCAACGACGCGTAGACATCGCCGTTGTATTCCTGCAGCAGGTTCACCCGGCGCATGGAACCGTCTTCGTCCGGCGCGTTGGAGAAGTAGCCGTGGCCTGCGGCCGCGGACTCCAGCATCGGGAGGTTCGCGGTGTAGCCCACCGATTTCGGGAACACCAACAGCGGATAGCGGTTCTGGGCATCCGGGATGGCTGCCGGCGGCAACTGTCCGAGCTTCTGCTCCGACTCCGGAGAGTCAGCTGCGTAAAAGACGTAGCCCAGCACCGCAGGGCGATGAGCCAGACTCGCGGCGAAGATCTTGTCCCGCTCCAGTTGCGGGCGGACCTTGTCCGCCTGGACGATAAACGCCGGGTCGCCCTTCAAAGCGCCGTTAGACAAGTCATCGAGCAACGCTAGGTCCTGGCTGCGGTCAGCATCCGGGAACTCAACGTCAAAGCCCACCACCTTGATGTGGTACTTGTTGAAGAGGTTGTCCATCAACTGGGCGAACTTGTCCCGCGGCAGGGGCCATTGGCCCTGCTCCTTGAGGGTCTTGTCGTCGATGTCCACGATCACGATGCGGTGATCCATGGTGCGACTGGAGGAGAGCCGGACCCGCGCGTCGTAGGCTGAACGCTCCATCTGGTCCACCAGCGACAGCGGCAGAGCACCGTTCACGTAGGCGAAGAAAACGATGAAAAGCGCCAAGCTGATGGCGACCCTGATGAGGTGGCGAGCGGTGAACAAAATAACGCCCCAAACGACTTGTTATGTAACTTAAGTGTATATGAAAGCCGGTGCGGGACCCCCTGCCCCTTGAGGGGGTAAGGGGGCGGCCGTTATCATGCGTCATTGACCGCCGGACACTCCAGCGGCTCCCCAGATCAGCCTATGGCTATGCAAACTTTCCCACTCCGCAACCAGGGCATGGAAGCGACCCTGCGGCGCTGGGGCCATCTCCTCCAGCATGCTGGCCCGACTCTAGCCAGTGCGGTATTGGTGTTGGTGCTGGCCTGGCTCTTTGCTGAACTCACCTGGTCAATGATCCCGCGCCGCAACACCGCATCGGTCTCGACCGCCGCTCCAACAATGGCCGCGCATCAGGTAGATGCGGAACAAGTAGCGGACAAGCATCTCTTCGGCACCGCGCAGGCCAGTAACACCGGCCCCGCGCCGGATACCACCCTCGCCTTCACCTTGCACGGCATCGCTGCCGCCAAACGGGCTACCGATTCTCGAGCATTGATCGAGGCCAACGGTGACGAGGAACCCTATGGCGTGGGCGCACAGTTGCCGGGTGGAGTCACCATCCATGCCATCTATGCCGACCGGGTGCTCCTGGATCGAGGCGGACGCCTCGAGACTCTACGTCTACCCCAACAGGACATAGGCGGCGGCAACAACGATGGACAATCCATGGGGGCGCAGCCCCAGTCCATGGCACCACCGACCCAGAACCTGGGGCAGTTGCGCCAGGAGATCATGAACAACCCGACCCGCCTCATGCAGGTGGTACGTACCATGCCGGTGATGGATCACGGCAAGCTAACCGGCTACCGCATCTATCCCGCCGGCAACCCCTCGGTCTTCAACCAGTTGGGCCTGAAACCCGGCGACGTGGTGAATAGCGTGAACGGCATCCCGCTCACGGACCCAGCCCAGAGCATGCGCGTGCTCTCCAGCCTCAAGACCAGCGACCAGATCAGCGTGGGGCTGATACGCAATGGCCAGCAGCAGACCCAGATACTGCAGATGCCGCCAGCCAGCATGCAGGACCTGCGCCAGCAGCAACAGGAACAGGATAACGACCAACAGCCGGATAACCCCCCGTGAGCCGTGGCGCCGCCACCTCCATATATATTAAGGTGTCAGTGTGAGACCGACCTTGGACCCAACCTCCCGGCGCAGGATGCGCATAGCCGCCCTGCTTCTGGCTGCCTCGACCCTATTGATGGGCAGCTTGGCCGCGCGCGCTGCTGACCCTGGCCAAGGCAACCCCGGCGGCGGCGGCGGCGGTATCACCCTCAACTTCGTGGATGACGACATCCGCAAGGTGATCGTGGCCATCGGCCAGATCACCCACAAGAACTTCATCATCGATCCGCGCGTGCAGGGTCGGGTCACCATCGTCTCCTCCCGTCCCGTGGATGCGGATGCGGTCTACGCCACTTTCCTCTCCGTGCTGGAAGTGCATGGCCTCGCTGCCGCACCCGCGGGACAGGTCATCAAGATCGTGCCTTCCTTGGAAGCGCGCCAGATGCCGGGACCGGATTACAACTCGGGCACGCCCGGTGACGCAGTGGTCACCCACGTGGTGCAGATCAGCAATGTCTCCGCCACCCAGTTGGTGCCGGTGTTGCGGCCGCTGATGTCCACGGAGGCCCAGCTCGCTGCCTATCCGCAGTCCAACGTGTTGATCATGTCGGACCGCGCCAGCAACGTGACCCGCATGCTGGAGATCATCGCGCGCATCGACCAAGCCACCGAGAGCGATATCGAGATCATCACTCTGCAGAATGCGCCGGCCTCCGAGGTGGTGCAGGTGCTCACCAGTCTGATGCAGGCAGATGCCAGCGGCCAGAACGGCGCGCCCTTGAAACTGGTGCCGGATGAGCGCACCAACAGCATCCTGGTGAGCGGCGACAAGGGCCAGCGTCTGCACGTGCGTGCATTGATCGCACAGCTAGACATGCCGCTGGAGAGCGGCGATACCCAGGTGGTGTACCTGCACTATGCCAAGGCCAAGGACATCGCCGACGAACTCAAAGGCTACGTGACCGATTTATCCAAACAGGGCGGCGGCAAACCGGCGCCGGCCGCAGGCGGCGGCGGAGCCAACACCGACGTATCGGTGATCCCGGATGATCGCACCAACTCGCTCATCATCACCGCACCACCGAAGTTGATGCGCGCCATGCAGGAGGTGATCGGCAGGATCGACATCCGCCGCGCCCAGGTGCTGGTACAGGCTATCGAAGCGGAACTCACGTCAGACAAGTCCGCTGAACTCGGCGTGACCTGGGTGGCGGATGCAGCCAACAGCGGCAGCATCGGCTTGACCGACTTCAGCAATACCGGCGCCGGCATCGTGGGCGTGGGTCAGGCAGCTCTGGCTGCCCAACAATCCGCTTCTACCGGTACTGCCACTACCGGCTTCACCCCACCCCAGGGTCTGACCCTCGGCTTGGGCAAGATCTCTAGCGGCGGTTTCAGCATCGCGGCGCTGCTACGCGCGCTGTCGGGCGACGGCGAGACCAACATCCTCTCGACGCCGAGCGTTGTGACCCTGGACAACCAGGAAGCGACCATCAAGGTCACCCAGAAAGTGCCATTCGTGACCGGCCAATACACCGGCGCCACCACCGGTGCTTCCACAACCGGCAGTGCGGTCATCAACCCCTTCCAGACCGTCGATCGTGAGGATGTGGGCATCACCCTAAAGATCACGCCCCAAATCAACGAGGGCGACTCGGTGCAGCTCAAGATCGACCAGAACGTGTCGAACCTGACCGCCACTAGCATCGGCGGCCAGCCGGTGACCGACGAACGCGAGATCACCACCAACGTGTTGGCCAAGACCGGCGAGATCATCGTGCTCGGCGGCCTGATCGATCACTCGTTGACGGAATCGGAGCAACAGGTGCCGGTACTGGGCAGCATCCCGCTCATCGGCAACCTGTTCAAGTACCGCAGCACCGACAACACCCGTCGCAACCTGATGGTATTCATCCAGCCCAGCATCTTGCGCGACAGCGAGACCTCGCAGCGCTATACCAACGACCGCTACAACTACATGCGTGACATGCAGTTGAAGGATCGAAGCCCTGTGCAGTTGCTGCCCAGTGAAGAGCGCCCGCTCCTGAACGACATCCCGAAAGTGGACAGCGGCACCTACAACAAGGGCAACCCGCCCTTGCAACCCAACGTGCAGCCGACTCAGCCGCCACCTGCTGCTACCGCGCAGAGACCCTTGAGCGCACCTGCAGCGGCCCCTATGCAAGCACCTGCCCAGGCTCCCACGCAGAGGCCGGCGACCGCTCCGCAACAGGCACCGGCCCAGGCCCCCGCCCAGACGCCTGCAATGATGCCTGCACCGAAGGCCGCCACTGCCTCAGGTAGCACGGCAGCTCCCACGCCCTCAACCGCCGCGGCACCCGCCGCCAGCACCTCAGGCTCATCACCGCCTGCTGCCGAAGGCCATGGATCCCACGCCCGCGCTGCCTAAGGTATCGGCGGGCGAACCGGCGGCGCGCCAGCGCATCCCCTTCTCCTTCGCCAAACGTCACGGTCTCCTGGTGGAGAGCCTGGAGAGCGGTGCGGCGACCCTGGTGCATCGCAATGACGTGAACCCTGAATCATTGTTGGAGGCGCGCCGCGTGCTCGGCGTACCGCTCACCTTGCGGGAAGTCAGCCGCGAGGAATTCGATTCAATGCTGCAGCAGGCCTACGAGGGTCAGTCCGGTGCCGCCATGGTGATGGACGACCTGGACGGCAGCCTGGACCTCGACAGCATCGCCCAGGCGCTCCCGGAACCCGAGGACCTGGTCGAAAGCGAGGACGATGCGCCCATCATCCGGCTCATCAATGCCCTCCTCACTGAAGCGGTGAAGGAGAACGGCTCCGACATCCACATCGAACCCTTCGAGAACCGTCTGGTGGTGCGCTTTCGCGTGGATGGCGTGCTGCGAGTGGTGCTGGAACGTAAGCTCGGCGTGGCGCCCCTGGTGGTGTCGCGCATCAAGGTTATGGCCAAGCTGGACATCGCCGAGAAACGTCTGCCCCAGGATGGCCGCATCTCCATCCGCATCGCAGGCCGGGCGGTCGACGTGCGCGTCTCCACCATCCCCTCCGGCCACGGCGAACGGGTGGTGCTGCGCTTGCTCGATAAGCAGGCGGGTCGCCTGGACCTTGAGCACTTGGGCATGAACCCCAAGACCCGTGACCTCATCAACGAGATCATCCACAAACCCCACGGCATCATCCTGGTGACGGGCCCCACCGGCTCCGGCAAGACCACCACGCTGTATGCGAGCCTGACCCGGCTCAACGACCGCAGCCGCAACATCATGACGGTCGAAGACCCTATCGAGTACTACATCGACGGTATCGGCCAGACCCAGGTGAACGCGCGCGTGGAGATGACTTTCGCTCGCGGGCTGCGCGCCATCCTGCGTCAGGATCCGGACGTGGTGATGGTGGGTGAGATCCGCGACCTGGAGACCGCCGAGATCGCGGTACAAGCGAGCTTGACGGGCCACTTGGTACTCTCGACCCTGCATACCAACACTGCCGTCGGTGCTGTCACGCGTCTGCGCGATATGGGTGTGGAGCCTTTCCTGCTCTCTTCCTCCCTCCTCGGTATGCTGGCGCAGCGACTGGTGCGCATCCTGTGCCACGATTGCAAGCAGCCCTATCCCGCCGGCGAGCGCGAGTGCAAGGTATTCGATCTCTCCAAGACCCAGCCGCCGACTCTGTACAAACCAGTAGGCTGCGAACTCTGTAAGCGCACCGGCTACCGAGGTCGCACCGGCATCTACGAGATGGTGGTGGTGGACGAGGATATGCGCTCCATGATCCACGATGGCAGCGGCGAACAGGCGCTGGAGAAACAGGCTCGTACTCTCACGCCCAGCATCCGTGACGACGGCAAGCGCCTGGTGTTGGCCGGGATCACCAGCGTCGAAGAAGTGCTGCGCGTCACGCGCGAAGGCTGAACATGGGCGCCTTCGTCTACATCGCACTCGACCCCAAGGGCCGCGAACAAAAAGGCGTCCTGGAAGGTGATACGCCGCGCCAGGTACGCCAACAACTGCGGGAACAGGGCCTTACGCCCCTGGAAGTCAGCGAGGCCGCCGAGCGCGAGAGCAGTGCGCCACGGGCCTTTGGCATCGGCCGCGGCATCAGCGCCTCAGACCTGGCACTCGTGACACGGCAACTCGCCACCCTGGTGCGCTCAGCTTTGCCGGTGGAAGAAGCCTTGTTGGCCGCCTCGGAACAATCCGAGAAACCGCGCCTGAAGAGCATGCTACTGGCGGTGCGGGCCCGCGTCATGGAAGGCCACACCCTGGCCCAGGGACTGGGGCAGTTCCCGCACGTGTTCCCCGAAATTTTCCGTTCCACAGTAGCCGCCGGTGAACACACCGGACACCTGGACGGCGTGCTGGAACGCCTGGCGGATTACGCCGAGAGCCGGCAGCAACTGCGGCAGAAGATCGGTCTCGCCATGCTCTACCCCGTCATCCTCACGGTGGTGGCCCTGTTCATCGTGACCATGCTCATGATCTACGTGGTGCCGAAGATCACAGCGGTCTACATCCAGTCCAAGAAGGCGCTGCCGGTGCTGACCCAGGTGTTGATCTGGATCAGCGACACCCTGCGCCATGAAGGCATCTATCTCCTGATCCTGCTGATCGCCGCAAGCTTCGGCATCTCCTATATGTTCCGCAATCCCGAGGTTCGCAAGCGCTGGGATGCACGCCAGCTCAAGCTGCCTTTGGTCGGCCGCCTGGTACGCGGCCTCAACACCGCGCGCTTCACCCGTACCCTGAGCATCCTGGCGGGCTCTGGCGTACCGGTGCTAGAAGCGCTGCGCATCTCCGGTGAGGTGGTGGAAAACATCCCCATGCGTGAGGCGGTGTCGGACGCCACTTTGCGGGTACGCGAAGGCTCATCCATCAGCCAGGCCCTGAGCCGCAGCCGGCTGTTTCCCCCCATCACCGTACATCTCATCGCCAGCGGCGAGACCAGCGGCCAGCTCTCGCAGATGCTGGAACGTGCAGCACAACATCAGGAGCGGGAGCTGGAAGCCCTGACCGCACGCATGGTGGGCATATTCGAACCGGTGCTGATCCTGCTCATGGGCGGCCTGGTGATGGTGATCGTGCTCGGCGTGCTGCTGCCCATCTTCGATATGAATACAATGGTGCATTGAACATGAAGGGAACCTCCGTGAGACCACTACTTTTGGCTGCCTGCCTGCTGCTGGCCCCGCTGCCAGCGCTCGCCACCACGCCCAACTTCAGCTACGACTACCTGGATGTGGGCCACGTGACCGTGATGCCCCAGGACGGCGGCAACGGTAGCAGCATATTCGGCGACGTGTCCTATAGCTTCATGAACGCCGTACAATTGGTGGCGGGTTACCAGAAACCCAGCTACCCGGCGGGCCTCAGCAGCAAGGACTACGACATCGGTATCGCCGCCGAGGATGGCATAGACGATCGCACCGACGTCTATACGGACATCCTGTACCTCAACCGACGCGACCAGGCTCTCAATACCATCACCACTCAGGATGGCTACCGGCTTGAAGTGGGTCTTCGCCGCCGCGCCTGGCAGCGCGTCGAATTGGATGGCTGGCTGGCCCACAACTATCTCGACTCGCCCAGTAATGAAGCGGGTGTAGGGCTGCTGGTGGATGTCACCTCCTGGCTCTCGTTGGGCCTGAGCTACTCCCACGACAGCCAGTTCACCAACATCACCAGCCTCAGGGCGCGTTTCTATTTCTAAGCAACCCGAAACTTCGGGCCATCAGGACTGACTAAGGGGTATAGGACCTATCCATGACCGGCTCTTCAGGCCGGATGAGCCATCAATCAGTGGAGGATGTCATGCACAGTCGCGCCGGATCCCTGCTCCTTGGTCTCTGCCTGGCGCTCGCCGCCACGGCGGGCTATGCCTCTGATGATAGCGCGCCTCCCGATGCCTTCCAGAACCTCAAGTTCCGCAACCTGGGTCCGGCCAACGCCGGCGGCCGGGTCTCTGCAGTGGTGGGCGTGCCGGGCAACTCCAGCATCTATTACGTCGGTGGCGCCGCCGGCGGCGTGTGGAAGACCACCGACGGTGGCTTGAGCTTCAGTCCGATCTTCGAGCACGAGGCCACCGGCTCCATTGGCGCCATCGCCCTCGCCCCCACCAATCCCAACTACGTGTGGGTCGGCACCGGAGAAGCCAACATCCGTAACGACGTCACCGACGGCGCCGGTATCTATTTCTCGCCGGATGCTGGCAAGACCTGGCAGCAGATGGGCCTGAAAGACGTGGGACAGATCTCCCGGGTCTTGGTCAGCCCCGAGGATGCCAACACCGTGTGGGTGGCTGCCATCGGCCACACCTGGGGACCGAATCCCGACCGCGGCGTATTCAAGACCGTGGACGGCGGTAAGACCTGGAAGAAGGTGCTGTTCGTGAGCGAGCACACCGGCGCCTCGGATCTCAGCATGTCCCCCGCCAACCCCAAGGTGTTGTTCGCCGGCATGTGGCAGGTGGTGCGCTATCCCTGGAACATGGACGACGGCGGCATCGAGAGCGGCATCTGGCGTTCACTGGATGGTGGCGACACCTGGAAGAAACTCAGCAAAGACCTGCCGGATGGCATCCTGGGCCGTATCGCCGTAGCAGTGGCTCCCAGCAACCCGGACCGGGTCTACGCACTGATCGAGACCAAGCCCAGTGAAGGCCTGCTGTGGACTTCCAACGACATGGGTGACAGCTGGACCAAGACTAACAACAACCACAATCTGGACGTGCGTCCCTTCTACTTCTCGCACATGCTGGTCTCGCCAGACGACGCGGACAAGGTCTACTTCCTATCCTTCTTCATGATGCGCTCCCTGGATGGCGGTAAGACCGCCCACTATGTGGACCCGGGGGTGCATGTGGATCATCACGCCATCTGGATCGACCCCAGCGACTCCAATCGCATCATCCAGGGAAATGACGGCGGCGCCTACCTGAGTCTGGATGGTGCCAAGAGTTGGCGCTTCCTGGATGGCATGACCCTGGCACAGGATTACATGGTCGGGGTCGACAGCAGCTGGCCTCGTAACCTTTGCGCAGGCCTGCAAGACAACAGCGCCTGGTGCGGCCCCTCGAGTTCGCTGGCCAACAACCAGGTGGACGGCAATGACTGGTTCTCGGTGACAGGAGGGGATGGCGAATACACAGTGCCCGCCCCCAGCGATCCCAACATCGTATATGTGGACGCTCAGGACGGCGCCATCACCCAGTTCAATACCAAGACCCATCGCACGGTCTTCACCGTGCCCTACCTGCACGGTCCCGGTTTCATCTCGGACATGAAGATGGCGGACTCCAAGTACCGCTTCAACTGGACCTCGCCCATCGCGGTCTCTCCCAGCAATGCCCAGACCGTGTACATCGGCGGCAATGCGCTGCTTCGCAGCACCGATGGCGGCATCCATTGGACCGATCTCTCCGGCGACCTGACCCGCAACGACAAGAGCAAGCAGGAACTGTCCGGCGGCCCCGTAAACAAGGACATCTCCGGCGCCGAGACCTACGACACCATTCTCTCCATCACCCTCGCCCCCTCCGATGAGAAAGTGATCTGGGTGGGTACCGACGATGGCCTGGTGCAGCTCTCCCGCGATGGCGGCAAGACCTGGAATGCAGTGACGCCTTCAGGCGCACCAAAATGGGCTCGCGTCTACCAGATCGGCGTCTCGCCTTATGACGCGGGCACTGCCTACCTGGGCTTCGATGCCCACGAACTGGACGACAAACACGCCTACGTCTACAAGACCAGTAACTATGGCAAGAGCTGGAGCCGCATCGACAAGGGCCTGCCGGACCAGGCGGTGATGGTGGTGCGCGAGAGCCCGGAAGTGAAAGGCTTCCTCATGCTCGGCAACATGACCGGCATGTGGTATTCGCGTGATGCGGGTGACCACTGGCAGCAAGTGAAGGCTGGCTTCCCCACGGTGCCGGTGTTCGACGTGAAGTTCATGGATCATGACTTGGCGGTGGCCACCCATGGCCGCGGCCTGTTCGTATTCGATGACATCCGCCCCTTCGAGGAGATGGATGACAAGGTCGCCTCCCAGGACTTCCATCTGTTCGGCGCCGGCGATGGCACCCACTACGTGACCTGGTCCCGCGGCGGCGAAACCCAAGTGAGCTACAGTGCACCCGACGCGCCTGGTGGCGTGGTGTTGGATTACTACCTCAAGAAAGAGATCAAAGGCGACGACGACGACGACGGCAAGAGCCCGGTGAAGATCGTGGTCACGGATGCGGCGGGCACCACCGTCGCCACCGTCTATGGTCCCTCGAAACAGGGCATCAATCGCTACGTCTGGAACATGCAGTACGACCCTGCCACCAAGCTGGACTTCGAGAAGCAGTTCAGCGGCGGCAGTGGCGAGGAAGGCGGCAGCAGCGGCGGTCCCTTAGTGCTGCCGGGGACCTACAACTTCACCGTGACGGTGGACGGCAAGACCCAGACCGCCCAGGCGAAAGTGATCTTCGACCCTAACCAGCAGTTCTCCCTGGACCAGGACAAGACCCAGCTCGCCATGGCACTGCGCCTGCGCAGTGAGATGGACGCCTTCGCAGACATGTTGAACCGCCTCACCGCCATGAAGGGCAGTCTGGATGATTTCACCGGCCACGTAGACGACATGGAAGACGCGGACAAGGCCAAGTACAAGTCGGTCGCGGAGGCTGCCAAGAGCTTGTCCAAGAAGCTGGGCGACCTCAAGTCTTCGGTGTACAACACCGACGTGCAGCGAGACGCGCCGGAGGATGACATCCACTACCTAGCGAAGCTCAATGAGGAACTACAGTTCCTGTCCTTCGGCGTGGCCGGCGACCCCCAGCCGATACTGCAGTCAGTGACCGACCTGGATAATGAACTGACCCCGAAGTTGGGCGACGTACTGGGTAAGTTCAATGCCCTGTTGCAGAAAGATGTGCCGGATTACAACAAGGCAGCCTTCGCCGCCGGTGCTCCTACGGTATTGGTTGGCGAACCGATCGCTGTGAAGCCGGCCCCGAAGTTATGATTGGCTGAGTCAGAGACGAAAAAGGGGAGCATCTGCTCCCCTTTATTTCATCCTGTCCTGGATCGGCTCAGAAGCGCAGCAGCGCCGAACCCCAAGTGAATCCGCCGCCGAAAGCTTCCAGCAGCAGTAGCTGGCCACGCTTGATGCGGCCATCCCGCACCGCCACGTCCAATGCCATCGGCACTGAGGCTGTGGAGGTATTGCCGTGGTCCTGCACCGTGACCACCACCCGATCCATGGGCAGCTTGAGCTTCTTGGCAGTGCCTTCGATGATGCGCATGTTGGCCTGGTGCGGTACCAGCCAATCCAGTTCCTCGCCCTTCATGTTGTTGGCAGTGAGCGCTTCCTGGGCCACTTCGCCCAGCTTGGTGACCGCCACCTTGAAGACCTCGTTGCCCTTCATCTGGATGTAGTCACGCCGGGCGTGGAAATCTTCGGGTTTCTTCGACACACCGGAAGGGAAATACAGAAGATCCGCGTACTGGCCGTCCGCATGCACGTGCGTGGAGAGGATGCCCGGCTGTTCCGAAGCTTCCAGCACCACGGCGCCAGCGCCGTCACCGAACAACACGCAGGTGTTACGGTCGGTCCAGTCCACCATGCGCGAGAGGGTCTCGGCCCCCACTACCAGTGCGCGCTTGGAAGCACCGGTCTTCACGAACTTCTCAGCGATGTTCAGGGCGTAGATGAAGCCGGTGCAGGCCGCTTCCAGGCTGAAAGCCATGGGACCGTGGATGCCGAGCCGGCGCTGCAAGAGGCAGCCCATGTTGGGGAACACCTGGTCAGGCGTAGTGGTACCGACAATCACCAGGTCGATATCCCCGGCGGTGACGCCGGCCATCTCCATGGCGTTACGCGACGCACGCTCGCAGAGATCCAGGTTGGTCTCATCGTCCGCGATGATGTGGCGGCGCTCGATGCCAGTACGGCTCTTGATCCACTCGTCGCTGGTCTCGACCATCCTCTCCAGGTCGGCATTGGTCAGTATCCGATCCGGGAGGCAGCGGCCGGTGCCGGCGATGCGCGCGTAGAGCTCTTTCATCGGTCCCCCGGCAGTTGAGCCAGTTGTTCTTCCATCAGTGCGCCGATGCGCTGCGGTACCCTATTCTGCACCTCGAGGATGGCGATGCGGATGGCGCTGGCGAAACCGACACTGTCGGCACCGCCGTGGCTCTTCACCACCACCCCTCGAAGCCCCAAGAGGCTCGCACCATTATAGTGCCGGGTATCGAGACGTTTGCGCACTACATGCAGCACCGGCATGGCCACCAGGGCCAGGAGCTTGGTGAGGTAGGTGCGGCGGAACTCCTCGCGGATGATCTGGCTGATCATCTTAGCCAGGCCTTCCATGGTCTTGAGGGAGACGTTGCCGACGAAACCGTCGGTCACCACCACGTCCACGTCGCGGGAGAAGATGTCGTTGCCCTCGACGAAGCCGATGTAATTGATATGGCTCTCGGTGAGCAGCCGGGCAGCTTCCTTCACCTTCTCGTTACCCTTGATCTCTTCCTCGCCGATGTTGAGCAGACCGACGCGGGGTTCGTTGAGGTTGTAGACGGCGCTGGCCAGGGCCGCGCCCATCACGCCGAACTGGAACAGTTGTTCCGGCGTGCAGTCTGCATTGGCGCCGAGGTCGAGCATGTGGGTATGGCCCCCGTGGGATGGGATCAGCGCGCAGATCGCGGGGCGGTCGATGCCGTTCACGGTCTTGAGCACGAAGCGCGCCGTGGCCATGAGCGCGCCGGTGTTGCCTGCGCTCACGCAGGCATCCGCCTCACCCGACTTCACCAAGTTGATGGCCACGCGCATGGAAGAATCTTTCTTGCCGCGCAGCGCCTGGGACGGCAACTCGTCCATGCCCACTTCCTGGGAAGCATGGTGCACCTGGAGGCGATCGCCGAGGTGGCTGTGTCGACGCGCGAGCGGTTCCAGCACTTCCTTGCGGCCGACCAGGATCAGCCGGAGCTCGGAATGCTTGGCGAGCACGCTGGCAGCCGCAGGGACGGTCACGGAAGGTCCGTGATCGCCGCCCATGGCATCCAGTGCGATGGTTACGGTGGGGTTCATCTGAGCGGATCCGGGTATGCCAGTCCGTCGAGGATCCGCCCGCGCGACGCGCGGGCGGATGAACGTCAGTCGTCCCGCTTGGTGTTCAGGATCTTCTTGCCGCGGTAGAAGCCGTCGGCAGTGATGTGGTGGCGACGGTGGGTCTCACCGGTGCTGGACTCGACCGACAGGGTCGGGCCCGTGAGCGCGTCGTGCGAACGGCGCTGGCCACGGCGGGAGGGGGTTACGCGACTTTTCTGGACAGCCATTTTTCTACTCCTGATTCACCGGCCGCGTTTCAACTTGGCCAGTTCTGCAAACGGGTTCTTCCTGACTTCAGCGGGCTCCGCGTTCTTCTCCGCGGATCCCATGAAGCCTCCACATGCGGCGTCGCCTTCATGCCGGGGCACGAGCGGCAACGCCAGCAGCAATTCATCCGCCAGCAAGTCCCTCAACTCGACGTGTCCATCGGTGGAGAGCAGCGGCTCATATTCATCGGGCAAGGCGGCGAGCTGTTCGTCCGTCTTCACCCATGCCAGGTTCGGCTCCGCATGGACCTTGAGCTTCACCGGCTCCAGGCAGCGCTGGCACTGGAGCTCAAGTTCCGCATCGATGCGACCCGTGACCAGCACGCGCCGCGCGGGATCCAACCCGGCCTCCAACTCCACCTGCACCTCACCCGCATCGGATGCGAGTGCCGCCACCAGGCGCGGCAAGGATTTCACCGGCAGGCGTCCTTCCAGACCGTAGGTCTGACGGGCAGCGCGGGCGAGATCCAGGGAGGGCGGCAGAGCGCCTGACATAAGCGCGTAATCATACTTTTTGGTGCTTCGGGTGTCAAAGTAATTCTTCACCCAAGCCCTTGTTTTTACAGTGTCTTGTGCCCTGACGGGCATCCAGCCATGCTTATGCGCCTCTGAAAACCGGATCCGCCATGCCTAGCCCCAGCTTGATCCTCGCCTCCACCTCTTCGCACCGGCATCTGCTGCTGGAGAGGCTGGGCCTGCCTTTCACCGCCGTGGCGCCCGGGGTGGATGAGACCCGCAGGTTCCGCGAGCCGGTGGAAACCCTGGTGAGGCGTCTATCCCGGGCCAAGGCGGAAGCCGTGGCAGCGAAGCATCCTGGTGCCCTCATTATCGGCTCCGACCAGGCGGCGGAACGGGACGGCGAGATCCTGGGCAAACCCGGAGACCACGCCACCTCCCTCACCCAGCTCAAAGCCGCCTCCGGCAAGTACATGAAGTTCCACACGGGGCTTTGTGTGATCGATACCCGGGATGGCCGCCTTCAGGAGTACACGGATGTGACCCGCGTCGCCTTCCGCCGCCTCATGGATGGAGAGATCGAGCGCTATCTGCAGGCGGAGAAGCCCTACGACTGTGCGGGTAGCTTCAAATCGGAAGGTCTGGGCATAAGCCTCTTCGAGGGCATCGAATCGAATGACCCGTCGGCGCTCATCGGCCTGCCCTTGATCGCCCTCTGCCGCTTCCTCAGGGCTGCCGGCGTCGAACTGCCTTAGACGGTCTTACCGCCTAGATCCCTAACCACTGCCTGCAATTCATCGTCCAGGGGAGCCATAAGGCTCAGGCGTTCGCCGGTCTCCGGATGGGGGAAACTCAGCCGGTGGGCATGCAGGAACATGCGTTTGAGGCCTGAGGCCCTTAAGGCCTTATTGGCCTCTCGGTCTCCGTACTTGTCGTCCCCTCCTACGGGGTGGCCGATGTAGGAGGCGTGCACCCGAATCTGGTGGGTGCGGCCCGTGAAGATGTGAACATCCGCCAGGGCCGAATCCGTGAAGCGCTGCAGGGGTGTGAACAGGCTCTTGGCCTCTTTGCCCTCCCGGCTCACTTTCACGATGCGCTCGCCCCCTTCCAGCTGGTTCTTTTCCAAAGGGGCGTCCACTTCCCGGGCTCCACCTTCCCAGGGGTGTGCTAGCAGCGCCAGATAGTGTTTCTCTACGGAACCGTCGCGGAAGGCGGCATGCAGGGTCCGCACCGCGCTACGGCGTTTGGCCACGATCAGGCAGCCGCTCGTATCCCGATCAAGGCGGTGAGCTAATTCCAGGCCTGGGGATTCAGGTCGCAGGACCCGGAGGGTCTCGATGACCCCGAAACTGACCCCGCTGCCCCCATGCACGGCCATGCCGGCGGGTTTGTTCACCACCAGGATGCGTTCATCCTCGAACAGGATGCCGCCCTGCATGGCCTCCTGCTGCCAATGGGGTGGCTTACCAGGGGCACCTTTCTCTTCCTGTCGCACTGGGGGCAGGCGCAGTTCATCGCCCGCTTCCAGCCGGTAATCGGGTTTGACGCGCTTCTTGTTGACCCGCACCTGGCCGGTGCGTAGCAGCCTGTAGACATGACTCTTGGGCACGCCTTTCAAGGTCCGGAATAGGAAGTTATCGAGCCGCTGGCCCGAGTCTTCTTCTCCCGCCGTGAGCATACGGACCTTGGGACCTTCAGCAATCACGCCTAAGCTCCTGAAAATGAAAGTGATACGGCATTGAACGGCCGTGAAATGGCTGCTATAGTACCGGACAGGTTATATGTCGTGCGCTGCAGACGCCTCCGGGCCTCAGCTTGCAGCATAAGCCCAGCGAGAGGATGTCTTACAACTCCTCTGTGCGAATTGGTGGGGTCTGCCCTGTGTTATCCAGCGGCCCCGTTTAAAGCGACGACGCCAGCCCCTTGGAACGGGCCAGAGCGCCGTTAAGGACCGCGCTCCCATGCCTCGCATGGTCACGATGCGCCGATTCCGCCCCAGGTTTGGATTTTTTTCCGGCTGCCGCCTGCCCTAAGCCGGCGCGGCGCCCAGATAAGACAGAAGAATCCTGCCTCCGGCCGTCCGGCCTTCAGTGATCTCGTGCAGCCCACGGTGCAGCGCTGAGCGAGATGTTCCGATGAAACGTATATTGATCAACGCGACCCAGCCTGAAGAGCTGCGCGTGGCCATGGTGGATGGCCAGCGCCTGTATGACCTCGATCTCGAGGTGCTCTCCAAGGAACAGAAGAAGGCCAACGTCTACAAAGGCCGGATCACCCGAGTCGAGCCCAGCCTGGAAGCCTGCTTCGTGGACTACGGTTCCGAACGCCACGGCTTCCTGCCCCTGAAAGAGATCTCCCGCAGCTACTTCCGTCAGGGCGCCGACACGTCCGGCCGCCTCAACATCCGTGAGTTGTTGCAGGAAGGCCAGGAAGTGATGGTGCAGGTGGACAAGGAGGAGCGCGGCAACAAAGGTGCCGCCCTCACCACCTTCGTCAGCCTGGCCGGCCGCTTCATGGTGCTGATGCCCAATAACCCCCGGGCCGGTGGCGTGTCGCGCCGCGTCGAGGGCGATGACCGCGAGGAACTGCGTGAGGCCATGGCTTCGCTGCAGATACCGGATGGCATGGGCGTCATCATCCGCACTGCCGGCGTGGGCCGCAGCCCCGAAGAACTGCAGTGGGACTTGGATTACCTGATGCAGACCTGGGATGCCATCGACAAGGCCTCCCATGAGCGTGCTGCTCCTTTCCTGATTTACCAGGAAGGCAACGTGGTGATCCGCGCCCTGCGCGATTACTTGCGTGCCGACATCGGTGAGATCCTGGTGGACGACGACAAGATGTTCGCCGAGGCCCAGATCTTCATGCAGAAGGTCATGCCCCAGAGCATCAGCAAACTCAAGCGTTACGACGAACGGGTGCCGCTGTTCACCCGCTTCCAGATCGAGAGCCAGATCGAGGCCGCCTTCGGCCGCCACGTGCGCCTGCCCTCTGGCGGTGCGCTGGTCATCGACCACACCGAGGCCCTGGTGGCCATCGACGTGAACTCGGCGCGTGCCACCAAGGGCAGCGATATCGAGGAGACCGCCCTGCGGACCAACCTGGAGGCCGCCGACGAGGTAGCCCGCCAGCTCCGCTTGCGTGACTTGGGTGGCCTCATCGTCATCGACTTCATCGACATGGGCCCGCCAAAGAACCAGCGGGACGTGGAAGACCGTCTGCGCTCGGCCCTGGAGATGGACCGGGCCCGCGTGCAGGTGGGCAAGCTCTCCCGCTTCGGCCTGCTGGAGATGTCCCGTCAGCGCCTGCGGCCGTCACTTGGTGAATCCACCCAGGTGCTCTGTCCCCAGTGCGAGGGCGAAGGCCACATCCGCGGCATCGAATCCCTGTCCCTCTCGATACTGCGGCTCATCGAAGAAGAGGCCATGAAGGAGCGAACCTCGCGCGTGGTGGCCAAGCTGCCCGTGAGCGTGGCGACCTTCCTGCTGAACGAGAAGCGCTCGATCATCTCCGAGATCGAGAAGCGCTGCGAAGTGACCGTGGTGCTGGTGCCGAACCCACATCTCGACATGCCGAAGTACGACATCCAAAGGCTGCGGGACGATGAGATCCGCCAGCCCGGTGTCACCAACACCAGCTACAAGATGGTGACGGCACCGGAACCGGCGCCACTGCCGAGTTCCGAGCGTGCCAAGGAAGCCCCCGAGGCTCCCGCCGTGAAGGGCATCAACCCCTCCACGCCGGCCCCGGTGTTCGCCTCCGAGACCGAACCCAAGCCGGGTTTGTTCGTGCGCGTGTGGAACTCACTGTTCGGTACCGGCGAGAAGAAACGCCCCTCCACCGAACGTGCCCCCCGCGAGCACCGTGGTCCGCGCCAAGAGTTCGGTCGCCGTGACCGCAACGACCGGGATCGCGGCCGTAACCGTGATCGTGGCGACCGTAACCGCCCGCGTGGCGAGCGTGAGGACCGTGGCGATCGCGGTGGTTCCCAGCGTCAGGCTTCGGCCGCTAACGGCAGCCAGCAGCCGCGCCGCGACGAACGCGGTGAGCGTGACCGTAACCAGCAGTCCCGTGGCCCGGACCGTAATGACGGGCAGCGCCGTGACCGCAACGACCGTGGCCCTCGCGGCGATCGTGGTGAGCGTCAGGAACGCCGTCCGCAGCAGCAGACCCAGCCGCCCCGTAGTGAGGCTCCGCCCGTAGCAGCACCCCCGATGCCCGCTCCCGCTGTGGCAGCCACTGAATCACAGACCGTGAGCGAGCAGGCCCTGCACGAGCAGATCGCCCTGCAGCAGAACGGTCCGGCCCAACCCGGCCAGCCGGGCGGCGATCGCCATGCTGAAGGCGGCGCACGCCGTGGCCGACGTCGCGGACGTCGCGGTGGCCGCCGCCGTCGCTTCGAGGAGCGTGGCGAAAATGGCGGGCAGCCCAATGCTGCCGGCACCCAAGGTAATTTCGATTCGGCGGACGACAACCGCGGTAACGTGGCGCCCCCAGGTGAGCATCACCATGACGATCATGAAGGTGGTGATGACCATGGACACGACCACGGCGGGCATGATCACGCCCACTCCGCCGCTCCGGCTCCCGCGGAGCGCGAGGCCTATCACGAACCCGTGAGCGCGGCGGAGCATGATGATCGCACCATGCCAAACCCCTACCGGATCCCGGATGCAATCCCGCGGCACGAGCCGACGGAGAACCAAGACAACACGGGCGGTGGTAACGATACGCCATCGGGCGAACATCACGAGTGATGCTCGGCTGATAGCAGATGATGGATGGGACGCCTGGGGAAACCCGGGCGTTCTTTTTTCAGAGCTTGTGATGCTTGCGGATGTCTTCCAACAATCCGCGACTACCCTGCTCCACCAGATTCAGCACCCGCTCGAAGCCGCCGGCACCGCCGTAATAGGGGTCCGGCACGTCCAGCAACCCAGCCTTGGGTGCGTATTCCAGTAACAGCCGCAACTGGGCGCGGGAGTCCTTGGGCCGCAGGGCCTGAAGGCGACGCAGGTTGTCGCTGTCCATGGCGATCACGTAATCGAAGTCATGGAAGTCCTGGAACGTGGCTTGGCGACCGCGATGGCTGCTGATATCGACATCCCGATCCATGGCTGCCGCATAAGAACGCGGATCCGGCGGTTCGCCCACGTGATAGGCATGGGTGCCGGCGGAATCTGCATAGATATCCAATTCAGGAGCCAGTTCCTTATGCAATTTGCGGAACATGCCCTCAGCGGAAGGTGAACGGCAGATGTTGCCCATACAGACGAACAGCACCTTGATGGGTTTGGCCACGGTCAGTGGCCCCGCATGAGCGCGGCGACACGCTGCAAGTCTTCGGGCGTGTCCACGCTGGGCCCCGGCACTTTCCGGGCCACGTCCATGGCGATGCTCATGCCGAGCCATAGAGCCCGCAGCTGTTCCAGCTTCTCCACCTGTTCCAGCTCGCATGGCGGTGTGGCAGAGAGACGCTTCAGCGCGCCCACGCGATAGCCATAGATACCGATATGGCGCAGGGCTTCGTGCAGGCCGGTGGTCGCCTCGTCGCGGTTCCAGGGGATGGGGGCACGGCTGAAGTAGAGCGCCCTGCCCCGCGTGTCCGCCACCACTTTAACCACGTTCGGATTCATGAACTCCGCATGATCGTGGATGGGCGTGCAGAGGGTGCTCATGTCGGAACCGGACTCGAGCAGTCTCGCCACTTGTTCGATATTCAGCGGCGGCATCATTGGCTCATCGCCCTGCAGGTTCACCACCAGTTCCTGGTCATCGAGACCGACCCGCTCGGCCACCTCGGCGATGCGATCGGTGCCCGACGCATGGCTGGCGGCGGTCATCTGCACTTCGATGCCGGCCTTCACGCAAGCCTGCTGGATGCGCGCATCATCGGTGGCCACGATCACCCGCGCCGCACCGCTGCGTTTCGCGCAGTCACAGGTATGCAGCAGCAAGGGCCTGCCATTGATGTCCGCCAGGGGTTTGCCCGGCAAGCGCTGGGATGCATAACGAGCCGGGATGACCACCGTGAACCGCATCTAAATGTTCTCGCCGGGTTTGATCTGACGGGCCTCTGGCTGGAGCATCACCGGGATGCCGTCACGGATGGGATAGGCCAGCCGGTCCGCCTTGCAGATGAGTTCACCCTCCGCCTTGCGATACAGCAGTGGACCCTTACAAAGGGGGCAGACCAATATGTCGAGCAGCTTGGGATCCACATTCACCTCTTGAGGTCGCGTGCCAGCGCACGTTCCACGCCGTCTAATATCCGTGTCGCGTCGCCTGCATCGAAGTCGGCAGCAGCTTCCAGATACCAGTGCCGCGCCAGGGCTGACCCCGTGCATTTTACGGCGTCTTTCTCGGTCATGAATACCGGCAAGTCGTCACCGAACTCCAGGTCAGCCGCAGTAGGGACCGCATGGTCCGAGAGTGCCCGGGCATCCACGTGCAGACCTGCCGCTTCTAGGGTGGCGAAGAATTGCTGGGGATTTCCAATACCCGCGATGGCATGCACCCGCTGGGTCGAGAAGCTGTGCAGGGGGCGTCGCTTGCCGTCCTTGAGATTCACGGCAGTGTCAACTTTGAGACGCATACGCGCCGCATCGGGCCAGCTGAAACCACCGCCGGGAGTAAGTTTAATGACCACCTGAGGCCCTTCGAGGCGTACTTCGCTCTCCCGAAGCGGTCCTGCCGGCAGTAACCAACCATTGCCGAGACCACGGCTGCCGTCTATCAATATGATCTCGTGCTGTCGAGCCATCCGATAGTGTTGCAGACCATCGTCGCTCAGGATGACATCCACAGCGCCGGACTTGAGCAATAGTTGCGCCGCAGCGACCCGATCGTGACCCGCCGCTACCGGCGAATCGCTATAGCGCGTCAGCAGTACTGCTTCATCTCCGACTACCTTGGCATCGCTGTCCGATGTCACCAGCTGGGGGATACGGCTGTCACCGCCATATCCACGGGTGACGATGCCAGGGCGGCGGCCGCGCTTGCGCAGTTCCTGGGCCAGCCAGATGACGAACGGCGTCTTGCCGGTACCGCCTACGCTGATGTTGCCGACCACGATCACCGTTGCCGACAAGCTCACAACGGGCACGACACCGAGCGTGTAGGCAAGGCGTCGGAGAGATGAGATGAGCCAGAACACCCAGGCCAACGGGATCAGGAACCAGACGGGATGAGGCGAATACCAGCGGCGCAGCAGCCAGGCGGACATGGTTCAGTCGTCGCTGTCGCGGAACTGCAAGCGGTGCAGCGCCGCGTACTGGCCGTCCTTGGCGATGAGCTCACCGTGCTTGCCCATCTCCACGATGTTGCCGCGATCCATGACGATGATGCGGTCGGCTCGCTCGACGGTGGAGAGCCGGTGGGCTATGACGAGTGCAGTGCGATTCACCATGAGCGTCTCCAGGGCTGCCTGGATGTGGCGCTCGGATTCCGAGTCCAGGGCCGAAGTGGCTTCGTCCAATATCAACACCGGCGCATTCTTGAGCAGGGCCCGGGCGATGGAGATTCGCTGGCGTTCGCCGCCGGAGAGCATCACGCCCCGGTCTCCAACCATGGTATCCAGACCTTGTGGCAGGCGCTGGATGAAGGGCATGGCGTAGGCGGCTTCGGCGGCAGCCACGATGTCCGCATCGGTACGCTTGTCCAAAGAACCATAGGCGATGTTGTTACGTATAGTGTCGTTGAACAGCATCACGTCCTGACTGACCATAGCTACTTGCTGACGCACATTGCTGAGATTGAACTCCCGGAGGTCGTGGCCGTCCAAGAGGATCACGCCGGAACTGGGATCGTAGAACCGCGGTAGCAGACTCACCAGGGTGGATTTACCACTGCCTGAGCGGCCCACCAGGGCAATGGTCTCGCCAGGAGCGGCTTTGAAACTGATGCCATGCAGCACAGGACCTTTGGCTTCGCTGTAGGCGAAAGTCACCTCGCGGAACTCTAGTTCGCCAGTAGCTCGTGGCACAGTGAAGCTGCCACCCTCATCTTCCACCATGTCATCCAGCAGATCGAAGATGCTCTGGCCCGCAGCGATGCCACGCTGCAGCGGCGCATTGATGTCTGTGACATGCTTGAGCGACGGCAGCAGCAAGAGGATGGCCGCCAGGAAAGAGATGAAGCTGCCGGGCGTCACCGACTGGCCTCGTAGGGCTACGTATATCACTCCGGCAAGACCCGCGCCGGCGATCAACTGGATGATGGGGCTGGAGCCTGCATTCACCAGCATCAGCTTCATGTTGAGATAACGGTTCTTCTCGTTCACATGGCCGAACCGAGTACTCTCATGCTCGTGACCACCGAATAACTTGACTATGCGCTGACCGGTGATGATCTCGTCCGCCACCTTGGTGACATCTCCCATGGAATCCTGGATGCGTCGGCTGTAACGGCGGAAGCGTTCGCTGATGTACCGCACCAGCAAAGCGATGATCGGCATCACTATCAAAATGAACAACGACAGCACCCAACTCTGGTAGAACATCACGGCGACCAGACCCACGATGGTAAGGCCGTCCCGCACCAGCACCGTCACCGAGTTGGTTGTAGCATCGGCGATCTGCTCGATGTTGTAAGTGATCTTAGATAGCAGCATCCCAGAGGAGATGGAATCGTAATAACGCGACGGTAGTTTGAGGAGCTGATTGAAAGTCTCCTCACGCATACGTTTGATGATACTGCGCCCCACCCAGCTGATGTTATAGGCCGCCAGGAAGTCCGCGATGCCACGCAGCAGAAACAGGCCAATCACTTCTGGTGGCAGGCGATGTATGGAGGCGGGATCGTGCAGCAAGATCCCCTTGTCCAGCAGCGGCTTCATGAGTGACGCGAACGCTGCCTGGGTGAAGGCATAGATTGTCATGCCGACTATAGCCAGCAGGTAGCGCGGCCAGTGAGGCAGCGCATAGCTCATGAGCCGTTTGTAGATCTGGAAGACCGTCGTGTCGGTACCGCTCATGTCAGTGGCTGGCCTGGGTCTCTGTGGTGAGGATCTGCAATTGTGAGAATCCCAGGGCCCCTGCCACGTCCATCACCGTGACTACCGATTGATGAGTCGAACGAGCGTCGGCTCTGAGGATGATGGGTTGGTCACGCTTGCCACCCGCTGCAGCCAGCAAGGCATCCCGCAGGCTGGTGGGATCGGAGCCGGCAACCGGCTTCTGATCGATGAAATACCGGCCCTCTGCATCCACCGTGATCTCGATGCCATCGCTGCGGGTATAGACCGGCGGCGCACCCGCGCTCGGCAACTGTATGTTGACGCTGGTGCTCTGGATGAAGTGGGTAGTCATCATGAAGAAGACTAGGAGCATAAGCACCACGTCTACCAGGGAAATCAGGTTCAGCTCCGGGTCTTCCCAGCGCTGCCGTTCACGCAGCCTCACGGTCACCCCTGCGCTGCCATTCCGCTGGCGCCTGGCGCCCCTGCAGGGCGTTCATGAGGCGCATGGTCTCGCGCTCCATGCGCACCACTAGGTCGTCCACCCGCCCGCGCAGGGCACGATGCGCCACGTAGGCCGGGATAGCTATCATCAGGCCCACTACGGTGGTGATAAGCGCCTGGGAGATGCCACCGGCCAGGGCGGTCGGATTGCCGAGGCCGACGAGCGAGATGGCGGCGAACACATGCATGATGCCGAGCACGGTGCCGAGCAACCCCAGGAGAGGCGAGATGGTGGCGATACTACCCAGAGTGATGAGATAGCGGTCCAGTTCGTGGACGATGTGCCGGCCCGCATCGGAGATGGCATCGTTCAGCACTTCCCGGTCGGAGCTGCGATGCAGGATGCCGATGGCCAGGAGCCGGCCTAAGGGCGAGCCGGTGCGCAGGGCTTGCATGCGCTCTTCGTTGAATTCACCGTTACGTATCCATTGCCAGACCTGGGCAGCCAGGTGCTCGGGGGCGACGCGCTGGGTCTGCAGGCTCCACATGCGCTCGGCGATGATAGCCACCACGATGACCGAACACAGCAGCAGCGGCACCATGATCCAGCCGCCAGCCTTGATGATCTCGAACATACCGCTCCCCGGTATCTAGCTTCACGCATCATACTGGATTCCAAGGAATTTTTGGCTATTCCTCGGTCCCTAGTCGGGCCGTATCCCGGCGCCAGCGCATCGTCCGCTTGAATTCGGAACCGGCCCGGAACTGCATGCAAAGCGCCCATCCTCCGCTGTATCCGAGAGTGCGGCCAGTGGCAGATCCCTGGCTTGTACCTCCAGTTTCGGGAAATCCAAGCGGTTGCGATAGCCTAACGGAACCATACCGCGCGGGGCGCAACCGCCGCTACGAATGGCAGTGTCGAAGACAAATTGCGGTCGTGATGGGTAGCGATCAGGAGATCGCCATGCAAATCTGGCTCCATCGCCAATAGACATCCTTCCCTTTTCTTCACGATGTCACCTACGAGCAGGGTCTTACCGCCGGGCCCAGTGATGCTGAGCACGCAGGAGATATGATTGCCCGCCACGGTGTGCCCATCTCCGGATAGAGCACTTCGAAATGCACACCGTCCCAGTCCCCACTCTGACCGCGCATGCATGGTCTGGCAGCGGGCACCCGGTCCATGGCTCCGGTGTATACCGACATATTGGGATAGACGCTCGTAGGCTTGCGAGTCCGCCTGCATGGTTACTATTTCCGTGGGCGCACTATCACCAGATCCGGCGCCGCGATGCCCTGGGACCGCAGATAGCGAGGGCTCCCCGGATCGGTAGCGTAAAGTCCGCAAGACATGACAGGAATAGTAGCCAGCGCAGGGGGCGCCAATAGCAGGCAGCGAACATCAGGGGTAAACTGAAGCTAAACACGCGCCAAGTCTCCGGCCAAAGCCGGCAGCATCAGGATGTCCGCCACCCGGCCAGCATCGCTGCCGCGGACTTCCAGATGGTCCTATCCCAAAATCATGGATAATGACCAGCCGCTCACAGGCGGACGACGTATATATAGTTCATTTTTGATTTATGCCAGGCCTGCCGCCGGCGGGCTATGCTCAGACTGCGGGCCACTGCCCGCCCGAGTGCGCTGGAGTCACGGTGCCCCGTAAGTTCCTTTCCAAGATCGTGCCGGAACCCGAGAAGCTGCATGCCAAACTGCACGGCAAATGGTACATGCGGCCCTTCGACTTCCTTTGGCATGACCCTGCCCTCTGGCACGTGGGCCGGCGCGGCACCTGCCGGGCCCTGGCTCTGGGCGCCTTCGTCTGCTGCCTGCCGATACCCGGTCACACAATATTTGCGGTGCTGGGCGCGCTGTACTGGCGCATCAACATGCCCGTCGCCGTTGCGGCGGTATGGATCAACAATCCACTTACCATCGGTCCTATCTGGTACGGCGGCTACAAGATTGGTCGCCTGCTGCTGAACCCCTTGCATCTGAACCAGGACAACCACGGGGTAGTGAATCAGTCGATGCGTGCACCCGAGCTGATGCACGCCTGGTACCTGGTCGAAGAGACGTTCTTGGGCTGCGTGGTGGAAGGCGTGATCTTCGCGATCCTGGCTTACATCATATTCGATGTGGCCTGGCGGCTGTCCATCAGCGGCCGCTGGAAACTGCGCAAGGCCGAACGCGCCGAAAACGGAAAGGGCTAATCGGCCAACCGGCCGTCCTTAAGGTGCAGTACCCGCTGCGCCCGTTCCGCCATCTTCACGTCATGGGTCACCAGCACTAGGCTCGTACCCATCTCCCGGTTGAGCTCCAGCATCAGCTGATACACCTGTTCGCCGGTGTGGGCATCCAAATTGCCGGTAGGCTCATCCGCCAGCACCACCGCGGGGCGATGGATCAGCGCGCGCGCCACTGCGGCCCGTTGACGCTCGCCGCCGGAGAGTTTCGACGGGCGATGGGTCAGGCGTTGCGCCAGGCCCACTTTACCCAATAACTCCACGGCCTTGGCCTCCGCCTCATCGGGTTCGACGCCGCGGATCAGGAGTGGCATGGCCACGTTCTCTACTGCCGTGAACTCCGGCAGCAGATGATGGAACTGATAGACGAAACCGATAGAACGGTTACGCATGGTGCCGCGGGCCGCATCGGACATGGCGCTCAGGGCTTCACCATGCACATACACCTGCCCGGAAGTGGGCGTATCGAGACCGCCCAGGAGATGCAGTAGCGTGCTCTTGCCGGAGCCGGAGCTGCCGACGATGGCCACCCGCTCGCCCGGGGCGACGCTCAGATCCACGCCGTTCAGCACCTCGACCTTGTAGTCGCCTTCCTGGAAATGCTTCACCAGCTTCTCGCAACGCAGCATGGCGACGCCCGTGCTCTGAGGTGCATCATTCGTCGTGCGGAGCGCGTTATTCATAGCGCAGGGCCTCCGCCGGCTGAGTGCGCGCTGCACGCCAGGCGGGATACAGGGTGGAGATCACCGACAGCACGAAACTAGCGATGGTGATCTTCAACACGTCGCTCATGACGATGGAAGCTGGCAGATCACTGATGTAATACACGCTGGAGGGCAGAAACTCAGTGTGAAACATGTGCTGCAGGAAATGCATAATGTCGTTGAGATAGGTCGCCAGTAGGACACCCAGGATGAAACCGATGAGAGTGCCGAGGAAGCCGATGATGGTGCCCTGCACGATAAATATACCCATGATGGCGCGTGGGCTCGCCCCCAGCGTGCGCAAGATGGCGATATCCGCCTGTTTATCCGTCACCGCCATGACCAGGGTGATGGCGATGCTGATGGCCGCCACCAGTTCGATGAGCGACAGGATGATGAACATCACGGTCTTCTCCATGGCGATGGCCTTGAAGAAGTTCACGTGTTCCTGGGTCCAGTCGCTGACGTAGAAGGCGCCGTTGAAGCGGGCAGTGAGCGCGCGGGCGATCTCCGGTGCCTGATACTTGTCCTTGAGCTTCAGACGCACGCCGCTCACGGCATCGTCGAAACCGTACAGGGTCTGGGCATCCTTGATATTGATGAAGGCCAGACCCCGATCGTACTCATACATACCTGCGTCGAAGATGCCGGACACCGTGAAACGCCGGAAGCGCGGGATGAGGCCTGCGGGCGTGACGTTGCCCTGGGAGATCATCAGGATCACCTTGTCACCGGGCGCCACGCCCAAGGCGAATGCCAGGTCCTTGCCCAGCACGATGTCGTAACTGCCGGGAGCCAAGTCCCGCATCTGGCCCATGACCATGCGCCGGCCTACTTCCGAGACGGTGCCTTCCATATCCGGAATCACACCCCGCACTTCGGTGCCGCTCATGTTGGAGCCGTTGGCCAACATGGCCTGGTCCTCGATGTAGGGCGCGGCGGCGACTATGCCGGGCTGGTCATGCACGTCACGCACCACCGCCGGCCAGTCCGAGAGCTTGTTGTCGAAGCCGGAGATGGTGGCATCGGCGGTCATGCTCAGGATCCGGTCCCGCAACTCGTCCTGGAAACCGTTCATCACAGACAGCACGGTGATGAGGGCCATGACGCCGATGGCGATGGAGACCAGCGACATGCCCGAGATGAAGGAGATGAACTGGTTGCGGCGCTTGGCCCGGAAATAGCGCAAGCCCACGAACAGGGAGAATGGTCTAAACATAGCTGCGCATTATAGAGGGAGCCTCAGGGTAAACGGACCGGGATCGGCCGATATAACACCGCCTCTTCGGCGCTCATACGCGCCCCATAAGCCACCACCTCCACTCCGGCCGCCATCGCTTCCCGGAGAGTCCGCCCATAGACTGGATCGATGGCATCCGCCGGTCGCACCTCGCTAACGTCATTCCGCTGCACACAGAAACACAGGAGGCCACGTCGGCCAGCCCGGACCTTGGCCATGAGTTCCCGCAGGTGGCGGCTGGCCCGCTCGCTCACTGCGTCAGGGAACAGGGCGATACCTTCCTGCACCGCGGCCGTGACGTTCTTCACTTCCAGATAGCAGTCCGGATGTGTGGCGTGGCCCGAGAGCAGGAAATCCACCCGGAAGCCCTCGCCGGCCATCACTTCTCCCTGTAAAGCTCGGTAACCGGATGCTTCAGCGATGACACCGCTGCCGATGGCCTCCCGGACCAGACTATTGGTCCGACCGGTGTGGATACCCACTAGGACCCCGGGCAAGGCCTCCACCAGCTCCCAGGTCCAGGCGTACTTACGCGCCGGGTTAGTGGCCCGGCTGAGCCACACCCGCATGCCTGGATCCGCGCAGCCCAACATGCCGCCGGTATTGGGGCAATGCACCGTCAGTCGCCGGCCATCGGGGAATGCCACGTCTGCCAGGAAACGCTTATAGCGCCGCTCCAGGCGCGCTTCTTGCAGCGGAGGTTCAAAACGCATGAATCTGATGAGCCTTTATGTCAAGAAAGCCAGCTAAGCTGATGCTCTGGATAGCTTTTTACAATGCTATAGTTAATGCCTGCATCCCGGGGAGATTGTGACATGCGACGTCCCGTCCTGAGCCTAGGCCTAGCCGCTCTCGCCTTATCCGGCGTGGCTCCGCTCTTCGCTGCGGATGCTCCCGCAGCCGCCTCTTCGGCCGCACCTGCTGCCGTGAGTGCGCCTGCCGCTGCCCCTGCCGCTTCTACTGAGGCGGCCCCCAGTGCCGCCACGACTGACGCCACCGCGGCGCCTGCCGCGAGCACCGCGTCCGCTGCTGCGCCGGCCCAACCCGAGACCTCAGCCCCCGCCGCTGCTCCGATGCAGATGCCAGTACCCGCGCCTACCCCGCAAGCGGCGCGGGCTTCCCAGTCCAACAACATCACTGCGCCGATCCGCGGCATGAACATGGCCAACGTGGAGCACATCTTCGGCACGCCGTTGCAGAAGTATGACGCGGTGGGCAAGCCCCCCATCACCCGCTGGGATTACCCGGACTACGTGGTGTACTTCGAATACAATATGGTCCTGCACACGGTGATGAAGAACTGACTCTTTCGGCCAAGTCACCGTCCGAACCATCCGCCGCGTGAGCGGTGCCGCTGAAGAGAGCGGTACCTCACGCGGTTTGTTTTAGGGTCTTTACGAAGATGACTGCACGCTACAGCCTGCCGCCGGAATGGGTCTCCCAGAGCGGCGTGATGCTCACCTGGCCCCGTTCCGACGTGGAATGGAACCCAGACTATGCCTCCGCCGAGCGTTGCCATACGGGCATCGCCAAGGAGATCAGCCTGCGGGAGCCGGTGATCATCACCTGCATGGACGAAGGCCACGCGGAGCGCATCCGCGGTTACGTGAAAGCCGCCGGCGGCCGTGTGGATCGCTTGCACATCTTCACCTTCCCTTCCAACGATGCTTGGGCCCGGGATCATGGCCCCATCACCGTGGAGAAAGACGGCAAGCTGGTGATGCTGGACTTCATCTTCAACGGTTGGGGCGAGAAGTACCCCCACGAGAACGACAACCGCTTGAGCCGCCGCCTGCACGAAGCCGGCGCTTTCGGTGACATCCCCATGGAGAGCATCGAGCTGGTGCTGGAAGGCGGCAGCATCGAGGTGGACGGGGAAGGCACCCTGCTCACCACCGAAAGCTGCCTGCTCAATAAGAACCGCAACCCCAAGCTCAAACGCGCCGACGTCGAGACGCTGCTGCACAAGTATCTGGGTGTGGACCGCATCCTGTGGCTGAAGCACGGAGCCATCGATGGCGACGACACGGATGGCCACATCGACACCCTGGCGCGGCTCTGTGATGCCAAGACCATCGCCTACCAGGCCTGTGAAGATGCCACCGACCTCCATTACAAGGGTCTGAAGGCCATGGAAGACGAGCTCAAGGCCATGCGCCGCAAGGATGGTCAGTCCTATACGCTCGTGCCCCTGCCCTGGCCCCAGGCGGTAATCGACCAGACAGGCCGCCGCCTGCCCGCCACCTACGCCAACTTCCTGATCATGGATGGGGCGGTGCTGGTGCCGACTTATAATGATCCGGCGGACGCCTCGGCCCTGAAGGCCCTCGTGAAATGCTTCCCGGGCCGCGAGATCATCGATGTGCCTTGCCGCTCGCTGATCTACCAGTACGGCAGTCTGCACTGCGTGACCATGCAGTTCCCCCGCGGCGTAGTGCCGCAGAAGGCTTAAAGACATGACTGCAGCCAAACATCTAAAAGTCGCTCTGGTGCAACAGAGTTGCATCGCGGATCGCGCTGCCAACCTCCGAGAGAGCATCAAGGGCATCCGCGAAGCAGCCGCCAAGGGCGCGAAGCTGGTGCTACTGCAGGAACTGCATACGGGTCTGTATTTCTGCCAGACGGAAGACACCCACGTCTTCGACCAGGCGGAGGCCATCCCCGGCCCCACTACCCAGGAGTTGGGTGCTGTGGCCAAGGAACTGGGCGTGGTAATCGTGGCTTCGCTGTTCGAGCGCCGCGCACCGGGTCTCTATCACAACACCGCTGCGGTGCTGGAGAAAGACGGCACGCTGGCAGGTATCTACCGCAAGATGCACATCCCGGATGATCCGGGCTACTACGAGAAGTTCTATTTCACGCCGGGCGACCTGGGGTTCGAACCCATCCAGACCTCCGTGGGCAAACTCGGCGTGCTGGTGTGCTGGGACCAGTGGTATCCGGAAGGCGCGCGCCTGATGGCCTTGGCTGGCGCGGACCTCCTGCTCTATCCCACCGCCATCGGCTGGGTAGAAGAAGACGCGGCGGATGAACAGGGCCGGCAACGGGATGCCTGGATCACCATCCAGCGTTCCCATGCGGTGGCCAACGGCTTGCCGGTATTGGTCAGCAATCGCATCGGTTTCGAGAAGGATCCTTCCGGAGTTGGCGGCGGCATCAAGTTCTGGGGTTCGAGCTTCGTAGCGGGTCCTCAAGGCGAGATCCTGGCTCAGGCGGATACTTCGTCCCCCACGATACTGGTGACCGACGTGGACATGGGGCGTTCCGAGGCGGTGCGCCGTATCTGGCCCTACCTGCGGGATCGACGCATCGACTTCTATGATGAGCTGACCGAGCGCTTCCGGGATTGAGCCCAGCCTCGACTGTTGATGCCCCACACCTCCTCTAACGTCCTCACACCGCGGGACCTCGATCTCTCGCTGTCCGCGCAACGCTGGGGCAAGCTCTATGGCAGCGCCACGGGCTTGGCGCTGGCGGAAGCGGCTCTGCGCATGGATGCCCCGCTCCTCGCGGTCACCCAGAGCGCACGGGAAGCGGAGCGGCTCACGGCAGAACTCCGCTTCTACTTGGGTGGCCGGGACCTGCCGGTACTGACTCTCCCAGATTGGGAGACGCTGCCCTACGATCTGTTCTCGCCCCACCAAGACATCATCTCCGAGCGCCTCGCGACCCTCGCAGCTCTTCCGGGCCTGACGCGCGGCATTGTGGTGGTCGCGGCGGCTACGCTCATGCAGAGATTGGCTCCGCCCGTTTACGTAGTGGGCGGTACCTTGAGCCTGAAAGTGGGCGCACGCCTCGATCCTGATTCTCTACGGACCCAGTTCAGTTCTGCCGGTTATGCCTCCGTGACCCAAGTGATGGAGCATGGCGAGTTCGCCGTGCGCGGCTCGCTGCTGGACGTGTTCCCCATGGGATCGCCGGTGCCTTATCGCATCGATCTTTTTGACGATGAGATCGAGAGCATCCGGATCTTCGACCCCGATACCCAGCTCTCCCGGGATAACCTCACGGAATTGAACCTCTTGCCCGCCAAAGAATATCCGCTAGATGAGGCGGGAATCCGCGCTTTCCGCCAGCGCTATCGGGCACGTATTGAGGGGGATCCTCAGCGCAGCGTCATCTACCGGGACGTCTCCAATGGCATCGCCATCGGCGGCGTGGAGTACTACCTGCCCCTGTTCTTCGATGGGACCTCGGATTTCTTCCAGTACCTACCGAAGCAAAGCACGGTGGCCTTCGTGGACGAAATGGAGACAGCGCTTACCCAAGCCTGGGCACAGATCCAAGAGCGTTATGAACAACGTCGCCACGACATCGAACGGCCGCTGCTAAAGCCCGAAGAAGTCTGGCTGGAGCCCAAGACAGTACAGGAGGCAGCCGCTCGCTATGCCTGCATCGGCATCCAGTCCTTCGAACTATTGGATGGCAAGGGCGTCAACTTCTCCAGCATCGCGCCGCTGTTCCTCAGGGTCGATAGCCGTGCGGCGGAGCCCGCGGAGAAACTTGTGGCTTTCCTGCGCAGCTTCAAGGGCCGCGTGTTGTTCGCGGCGGAGTCCGCGGGTCGGCGTGAATATCTGAATGACCTGTTGGGCCGCCAGCGCATCAAGTTGGCGCAATTCGAGGGTTGGGACGGTTTTCTGGCCAGCGACGAGCCTTTAGGCATATGCATCGCACCCCTGGAGCGTGGGCTCAACTTGCCGGAAGCGGGCATCGCGGTACTTACGGAGGAACAATTGTTCGGTGAGCGGGCCCGCCAGAAGACCCGGCGCGTCACCCGCCGCAACCCCGAAGACATCATCCGCGACCTCACGGATCTGGCCGCCGGCGCGCCGGTGGTGCATGAACAACATGGCGTCGGTCGCTATCTCGGCCTCGAGACACTGGATATGGGCGGTTTCGAGACGGAGTTCCTGCGGCTCGAATACGCCGGCGGCGACAAGCTCTATGTGCCGGTCTCCTCTCTACACCTCATCAGCCGTTACAGCGGCAGTTCACCGGAATCGGCACCCCTGCATAAGCTTGGCAGCGGCGACTGGGACAAGGCGCGTCGCAAGGCCGCGGAACAGGCCCGGGACGTGGCCGCGGAACTCCTGGATCTCTACGCGCGCCGCGCTGCACGCCAGGGACATCAATTCAAGCTGTCGCAGATCGAATACCAGGCTTTCGCAGAAGCATTCCCGTTTGATGAGACCATCGACCAAGAGAAGGCCATCGCCAACGTCATCGCCGACATGACCGAGGGTAAGCCCATGGACCGGGTAGTATGCGGTGACGTGGGCTTCGGCAAGACCGAAGTGGCACTACGTGCCGCCTATGTGGCGGTGCAAGGTGGGAAACAGGTGGCAGTGCTGGTGCCTACCACCCTCCTCGCCCAACAGCATGCCCAGACCTTCCAAGATCGGTTCGCAGACCTGCCAGTGCGCATCGAGGTGCTGTCCCGCTTCCGTACCGGGAAGCAGCAGGACGCATCCCTCAAGGATCTGGCGGCGGGTCGGGTGGAGATCATCATAGGAACCCACGCGCTGCTTCGCCCGGAAGTGAAGTTCAAGGACCTCGGCCTCGTGATCGTGGACGAGGAGCATCGTTTCGGCGTGCAACACAAGGAACGCTTGAAACAGCTCCGGGCCGAGGTGGACATCCTCACCCTCACGGCGACTCCCATCCCCCGCACCCTCAACATGGCCCTGGCTGGCTTGCGGGAGCTCTCCATCATCGCCACACCGCCGGAAGAGCGTCTGGCGGTGAAGACCTTCGTCAGCGAGTGGCAGGATGGCCTGATCCAGGAGGCCTGCCTGCGTGAGATCAAGCGCGGCGGCCAAGTCTATTTCGTGCATAACAGCGTGGAGACCATCGATAAGGCTGCAGCGGACCTGGCCACGCTCGTGCCCGGCGCCGAGATCCGCATCGCCCACGGCCAGATGCGGGAGCGGGACCTGGAACAGGTGATGCTGGATTTCTACCACCGTCGCTTCAACATCCTGGTATGCACCACTATCGTAGAGAGTGGCATCGATGTGCCAACTGCCAATACCATGGTCATCCATCGCGCCGACAAGTTCGGCCTGGCGCAACTGCATCAGCTGCGCGGCCGAGTGGGGCGCTCCCATCATCGCGCCTACGCTTATCTCATCATCCCACCCCGCAACCTTCTGACGGGCGATGCCATGAAACGCCTGGAAGCCATCGAGTCCCTGGAGGAATTGGGGGCCGGCTTCACTCTCGCCACCCACGATCTCGAGATCCGTGGCGCCGGCGAGCTATTGGGCGATGAACAGAGCGGCCAGATCCAGGAAGTGGGCTTCTCGCTCTATTCCGAATTGTTGGAGCGAGCCGTGAAGACCCTCAAGGCCGGCAAGCAAGTGGACGTGGATGCGCCCCTGGACCACGGTCCTGAGATAGACCTCCACATCCCTGCCCTGCTCACCACCGACTACATGCCGGACGTACATCTCAGGCTCACCCTCTACAAGCGTATCGCCAGCTGCAAGGACCAAGCGGAACTCGAAGACCTGCAGGTGGAGATGATCGATCGCTTCGGTCTCCTGCCGCCCCAGGCCAAGAATCTGTTCCGCTTCGCGGAGCTGAAGCTCAGGGCGGCACCCCTCGGCATACGCAAGATCGAGGCGGGTTCTCATGGCGGCCGTATCCATTTCGGGCCGGATACGCCGGTGGAACCCATCACCGTGATCCGTCTGGTGCAGAACAAACCCAATACCTTCCGCCTGGACGGCCAGGACCGGCTGCGTTTCAGCATGGATCTGGAAGACCGGGAAGAGCGGATGGCTGCCGTGGAAGAGCTGCTCACGCAACTCGGCAAGGCTGCGGCATAATGGCCTCAGCCAATCGGAGTGCCTGCCCGTGAAGACCTTAGCCACTGTCGCTTGCGTCCTGACCCTGCTGCTGACCGCAGCCGGCAACGCTGCGCCCGCGCCGGCGGCTTCCGCGGCACAGCCCAATTGGTACAACGTGGAAGTGATCGTGTTCCGGGTGCTGGACCCGGATGCGGGCAGCACCGAGACTTGGCCAGTGGACCCGGGTATGCCGGACTGGGCTGCAGCTCAAGCCCTGGCCGCGCCGAATTCCATCGGCTCCGCGGTGCCCTACCAGGCACTCTCCCCCGTTTCGGAACAGTTGGGCGAGCAATGGAACCGTCTGCGCCATTCCAAGAATTTCGAACCGCTGCTGCATGTGACGTGGACCCAACCGGCCTTGGAACGTGAGTCAGCGCCTTCAGTGCGCATCGGTGTGCCGCCGACCGCGGTGACTTCCCCTGCTGCCGGTACGGCTGCGACGCCTGCGCCGGCTGCCCTCACGGGTACCGCTGCTGCCGCTCTGGCGTTGAAGCCGACCCAGGTCTACGGCAGCGCCAAGCTCAGCACCACCGGGCCCTATCTGCATTTCGATGTGGACATCGTGCTGCAGGGACCGTTGGCGAAACAGGCGACACCTTCCGCAGCGACCTTGAGCTCGGCCATGCCGGTGCCGGCTGCCGGCACCACCATCGCTACTGCACCGGTGTATCAGCTGTATCGATTACGCAAGGATATGCGAGTGAACGGAGGCAAGGTGGCCTATTTCGACCACCCGCTGTTCGGTGCGATCGTCCTTGTGACACCGGTTCATCATCAGTAGCGATCAATCCAGCTTGAACCCGTCATCGATAGGGGGCCAGCGCTTCACGCGCTTCGCGCCATTCAGTACCGGTCCGTAAGGTATCCCAGGTAAGTCCGCCTGTGCCGTGCAGACGGGCGAAGCGCCATTGGCGCATGGGATCCGGCATATCCCGCAATCCATCCAGTATGGACACCACGCCGGCACGGTTATTGCACACGGGCAGCATGTCGCAGCCCGCAGCCAATGCCGCCTTGGCCCGGTCCAGGTAGTCGCCTGCCTTCTCCGCTCCGCGCATGCTCAAGTCGTCGCAGAACACTGCACCCTCGAAGCGCAGTCCGACCCGCAACTCTCCGTGGATCCAGCGACGCGAGAGGCTCGCGGGACCCGGATCCACCTGGTCGTACACCACATGCGCCATCATCACCGAGGGCAGATCCAAGTCCATGAGTTTCCGATAGGGCACGATATCCCGGCTTCGCAGGGTCTCCAGAGGACGCGTGTCCACCGGCAACATCAGGTGGGAATCCCCCTGCACTGCACCGTGACCGGGGAAATGCTTGGCGCAAGCGGCCATGCCGGCGCGACGCATGCCCAAGAGCCAACACCGGGCCAGTTCCGATACGGCTACGGGATCGCTATGCAGGGCCCGATCACCAATGATGATGCTGGCGCCGTAGTCCAAGTCCACCACCGGTGCGAAACTCATGTCCAAGCCGCTGGCGCGCAACTCCGCCGCCAGTAACCAGGCCGACAGTTCCGTGAGCCGCAGAGCCTGTTTGGGATCGCTGTCGTATAGTTCGCCGAACACCCGCGCCGGCGGGAGTCGGGTGAAACCATCCCGGAACCGCTGCACTCGGCCGCCCTCGTGATCCACTGTCACCAGCAAGGGCGGTGAGCGCAGGGCGTGTATCTCTTGCACCAGGGCTTCGAGCTGCGATCGGTCTTTATAGTTACGGGTGAAGAGGATCACGCCGCCTACCAGGGGGTGGCGCAGCAGTTCCCTGTCCTCAGGACTGAGACTCAAGCCCGCCACGTCTACCAGCAACGGCCCCAGACTCACGGTTTACTCCTGTCGAACACCGCCATGGATTCCACATGGGCAGTATGGGGGAACATGTCTATGACACCGGCGCGGCTGAGATGCCAGCCCTGCTCCGTGAGCAGTTTTGCATCCCGGGCCAGGGTGGCCGGATGGCAGGAGACATAGACAATACGCCGGGCTTGGAAACGCGGGAACATGCCGATGATCTCCCGGGCACCAGCCCGGGGCGGATCCAGGAGGATACCTGCGTAATGACGCTTGGCCCACTCGCCGTGCTGCTTCTCGCCGAACAGGTCTGCCTGCTCGAAAGCTGCATTGGCGATACCATTTTGCTCGGCGTTACACCGGGCGCGCGCCACTAGCCCCACCTCTCCTTCCACTCCGATCACAGCCTTGGCCTTGCGGGCCAAAGGTAAAGTGAAATTACCGAGACCCGAAAAGAGATCCAGGATCTCATCGTCAGGCCCGGGATCCAAAGCAGCGATGGCCAATTCCACCAACTCGCGATTCACAGTGCCGTTCACCTGGATGAAATCCGCAGAGCGGAATGCGATATCGATCCCGGACTCCGGAAGCCGATAGTGCAGTTCCCGATCATCAGGTTCCCCTTGTAGTTGCATGTGGAAGCCGTGCTCCTGACCGAAAGCAGTGATCTTCTCCATGTCCGCCGCATTCAAAGATGCCAGGGCCCGGATAGATAGCACTGCCGCATCATCGCCGACTGCCACCTCCACCTGCGGAATCTTGTCCGGGATGCTTAAGCTGCTAAGCAAGCCTGAGAGCTTATCCATGATGCCGCCGACCTTCGGGTCCATCACGTGACACTGCCAGATGTCCGTGACATGGTACCGGTGCCGCTCCTTGAAGCCCACCGCGACTTTGCCGCTGGGGCTGCGATGTGCAGAGAACCGGGCGCGCCGGCGATAGCCCCATACAGGACCTGTCAGCGGCGGCACTACCTGCCCAGGCTTAAGGCCGCCGATGCGCTCCAGGTTATCGAATAGCGTCTGCTGCTTGGCGGCGATCTGCGCTTCGGGTGCGAAGTGCTGGAGCACACAGCCGCCACACACGCCGAAGTGGCGGCAACGGGGCTCCACCCGCTGAGGCGAAGGCTGCAGCACCTCCGTGACCTGTGCTTCGTCGAAGTCACGACGGCGCTTGATGATGCGGAAGCGCACCGTCTCACCGGGCAGTGCGTCTTCGATAAACATGGCCTTGCCGGCGAGCCGCGCGATGCCTCGACCGTCGTGGGATAGCGCAGTGATCTCCACAGCAGTATCAGGTGCCGGCATAGGCGCGTTACGGGCCCTCATCCGGCGGGTGGCCAGACGGCCAGGAACTCATCCAGGTGCGGTTTTGCGGCTTTCTTCAGGGTCTCCCTTACCACGGCGCACTCACGCCGGTATTCCTCGTCGCTCAAATTGCCCCGCAGCAATTCGAAGCGCAGGTACAGGAGATAGGTATTGAGGGTATCGGTCTCGCAATAGTCACGGATACCGGCGATGTTGCCTTTGAGCCATTGTTCCCACACCTGGCTGCCGTGCATGCCGAGCTTGCCGGGGAAGCCGCAGAGCTGAGCCATCTCATCCAGTGGAGCTCCACCGCGGCCCTGGAACATGGCCAATACGTCCATGAGATCCGTGTGGCGCCAGTGATAGCGGGAGATGTAGTTGTTCCATTTGTAGGATTGGTCACTCTCCCCCATCTCCCAGAAACGCGGCGCGCTGATGCCATGGCGCAGGGCCCGGTAGTTCAGCACCGGCAAATCGAAGCCGGAACCGTTCCAGGACACGAGGTCGGGGCTGAACTTCTCTATGCCCTCGAAGAAGCGCGCGATGATCTCCTTCTCGTCGGACTCAGGGGTCCCGAGGGTCCAGACCTTGAACCCATCCCGGTTACGCAGGGCGATGGATATGGCCGCCACCCGCTGCAGGTGCAAGGGCAGGAATTCGCTGCCGCCCGTGTCCTGGCGGCGCTTCTGAAACATGCCGCGGCCCACGTCCTCGTCGGAAAGGCCGTCGAAGCCGTATAGGCGCCGCCCACCGTCCAGGTCGGGGATGGTCTCGATATCGAAGGCGAGGATATTCATCGCACCAGTCTAACAAACCATGCTCCCCGGCCGGCTTTGACCGGCAGCCATGAAACCCGGAACATGGGCATCGGGGTCAAATCAGGGGGAGCACCATGGCGGAGACGCAAGACGGCCTCGCGGGAGCATTGGCGGCCCTGCAACCCGAGATACGCCAGATGCTGGCGGAAGATCTGCCGATAGACACACAGCGTTCCCAGGAGGCGTTCGCCGCAGCACGTTGGGGGCAACTGCGGGAACAGGTGCACCGCATCAAAGGCACCGCCCAGTTCTGCCAGCTGGAAGCGCTGAAGCTCATCTGCGCCCGGATCGAGGATGGACTAGCTTCGGAGAAGACCCCGGATGCGGGGATCATGGGTGAATTCACCCTTGAAGTTGAACGCGTTCTGGGAGCCTTGCAGACCTAATTGCCACGGCGTTCCGGCTGTGCACAGTTAAAATACATTCTGTAAACTGACCCTGTGCACCCCTGCCGACGCGGGGTTTGCGCCAGGAAATCCCCGTCACACATACATATAACAAGGAGTGCGACCATGGCTGCCAAGAAACCCATTTCCGCTGCCACCTTCAAGAAACGTAGCCAAGCCCGGGCCAAGAAGGCCGCCACCGGCGCCGCCAAACGCGCCCAGCATTTCAGCAAAGGCGACAAGCTCGTGAAACAGGTCTCCAGTACCCTTCAACAGATCGCCAAGAGCCACCCCAATACGAAAGCCAAAAAACAGGCAAAGCTGGCGGTGCAGAAGCTCGGGCAGGCCCAGCATGCCTTCGGTGCAGCGGGTCTCTGTCAAAATGACGTGTACGACAAAGACTGAAGCCTAACGGCATCCGGCAACGCGGCATCACCAGTCCCGACCTGGAGATGCCGCGTTGATCAACGAGATCACTAGCATGCGCATCTGTAGATTCGTGGCCTTGCTCCTGATTGTTGCCTGTCTGTTGCCGCGGATAGTCAGGGCCGAAGCACGCTTCCGCGACATGACTAAGGAAAGCGGCCTAGTCACAGGCACCGTATTCCAGGTCATCCAGGACCGGCAGGGCTATATCTGGCTCGCCACAAGCAACGGCCTGGAGAGGTACGACGGTTACAGTTTTAAGGTCTTCAAGCACAAGCCCGACGATCCCAGTAGCATCGCGTCGGATTTCGTGAAAGCCCTGTATGAAGACTCCGCAGGCCGGCTTTGGCTGGGCACCTACGGCGGTGGCCTAGACCTATATCAGCCTGCCACCGGCGCCTTTCGCCATTTCCGTCATGTGCCGAGTGATCCACGCAGCATCGGCAGCGACAAACTCTACTCGATAGTAGGCGGCCCTAACGGCACACTGATCATCGGAAGTTATGATTCAGGAATCGACGTATTTAATCCGGAGAGCGGTCAGATCCAGCACTATACGGTCGAGAACGCCTCAGGCCTGAGCGACGACCACGTACGCTCCTTGTTCGTGGATTCCCGCGGCGAGATATGGGCTGGCACCATCCGTGGGCTCAACGAACTCGATCTCGCACATCACATCGTCCATGCCTACATCAACACCGGCACCAATGCCGAGGGCAATTTCATAGCGGTCATCGCCGAGAGCCCAGAGCATGACTTGATGCTCGCGACCCTCCATGGCCTGCATAGTTTCCACCCACAAGGAGATGCCTTCGACCGCGCGAAACTGCTGCAGTGGGTCGGCAAGAACATCGCGACGGATTTCGTGGCCTTCGTCTCCACCGATAGTGCTGGGAATTTATGGATCTGCGATGGTGGCCGTCAGCTCTCAGTACTCGAGCACGGTAGCCACGCGTTGCGTGTATTCGACACCAAGCCGGAAAGCTACGACAGTATTTCTTCTCTAACCATATACGATATCTACCAGGACCGCAGCGGCCTCATATGGATCGGTACCGAAGTGGGCGTCGAGGTCCTTGACCCACGCCTCCTGGATGTCGGCTACGTCACCTCCACCGCCCTCACTGGCCGCACCGTCTCGGTGCAGGACCACATCGAAGAGGTAGTGGAATACCAGGGCAGCCTGCTGGTCTCTTCGCCGACGGATATCTACAGGATACCCCTCACGGGGTTCACCTACGGGAATACGCGGGAACACTTCGCCCACATCGACTCCGGCCGTTACGGATTGGCCACCGCGATGGCAGTCGATGCCGCTGGGCGGGTACTGATAGGCACGAAGAACGATTGGGTCCTAGTGCTGGATGGGAACGGGCGCCTGAAGGACCGCTGGTATATCGCCTCCCCCCCCCAGGCCATCGAAGTTTCTATACGTGGTATCTACCAATCCGCGCCCGATACGTACTACTTCGCCACCTTCGGCAATGGCCTAATCGAATATCACCCTTCCACTCACTCCACCACCCGCATTATCGGAAGCCCAGGCGGTCTGGTCCGCAATGACCAGGTGGAGACCATGCTTCAACTGTCGCCAAACTCCATGCTCGCGGGCACATTCCGCGGTCTGTTCGAAGTGGATCTGCGAAACAAGAACAGCAGCCTCATCTCGCTCGAGGGACATTCGTCCGCCGAACCTGTGATCCAAGCCCTCTACCGTGACGATGCCGGGCAGATATGGGCAGGCACATATGAGGGCTTGTGGAGACTAAGTTTCGACGTCGGCGGCAGACTCATTGACAAGCGCTATTACCCTCAGGCGGCCACCGCCACAAGCGCCGCCATACTCTCCATTGCTGGAGGACGCGGGGGAAATCTCTGGCTCGCCAGTAGCAACTCCCTGCTGCGGTTCAACCCCAACACTGGTGAGACACTGGGCCTGAGCCGCGACCAGGGGTTGCCTTCCCTGGAGTTCTATTCTTACACCCATCTACGTGCGTCCAACGGATGGGTCTGGTTCGGCGGCCCGGGCGGCTTGCTAGGGTTCGATCCGGACCTCCTCAAACCGAATCCCGTGGGCCCCGAGGTCGTGTTCAACGAGGTGACGAGCTACAGACATGACCACCTCGTCGAGTTGGGTATCCATGCGGGCAAACCACTGCAACTCAGTTATGAAGACTCCATCGTGACCTTCGACATGGCCGCGGCTGATTTCGCCCAGCCCCAGGCCAACACCTATTCTTACCGGATGATCGGGTTCACCCCGGAGTGGACCCCAGCTTCCCGTAACCATCTGATCACGTTCACCAACCTTAATCCCGGGCGCTACCGGCTTGAGGTACGTGCCACCAACAACTGGGGCTTTTGGAGCGCCAGACCGGCAGCTCTCGACATCGTGGTGCTGCCACCCTGGTGGCGCACCTGGTGGGCCTACACCATCTATCTGCTAATCATCATCGGCAGCACCATCGCCTACGTATACAGCCTGAAACGCAAGATCGTGAGGGAAAAAGCCATTAGTGCCAGTCTGCGCGAGGCCAACGAAATCAAGAGCAATTTCGTGGAGAAGCTGGAATCCCAGGTCCAGGAAGCCACCCTCGAACTGCGGGAGACGCTCCAGGGCGTCAACCTGAAGAACGCTGAACTGGAGATCGCCCAGCGCCGCGCCACCGAGGGCGAACAGGTGAAGTCACAGTTCCTTGCCAACATGAGCCACGAACTGCGTACCCCGCTCACCGGCGTGCTCGGTTATACCAAGCTGCTGACCTCCACAGCCCTGACCTCGGAGCAGAAGGATTACGTGAGCACCATCCGGGTGTCCTCTGAATCCTTGTTGGCCATAATTAACGATACCTTGGACCTGTCGCGGCTGGAAGCGGGAAAACTGCTG